>JADFYS010000319.1 GCA_015232955.1 Gammaproteobacteria bacterium | reverse complement strand
CCTTCACCCCCCCCGCTTGCTGCGGTGAGTCGGCAAGATCCCCCTTCACCCGCCGCAACCGCACCTCAGCCTCCCCCTCCGGAAGTTGTGGCAGCGCCGCGTGAACCCTCGCTTCGTCTCGATTCGATGCGCGTTGATCCACAGAAACTGGATAGCCTGATGGTTCATGCCGGTGAGCTGAAAGTGACCCGTAACCGCCTCTCCTGTCAATTGGCAGAGCTGGATCAGGCGCTGAGTCAGTGGGAACAGTTTTATGCGGAGGGATTGCAAAAAAGGGGGGAGGGGAGCGAACAGCAGTGGAAGCAGTTGGGGCTAAGATTGAATCAGACCCTTGCTGATCTCCGCGGGATTGACTCCCGCCTTGAGGTGCTCTCGGGGGAGATCGCCTCCCGCGTCTCAGAGGTGAGGATGATCCCGCTCTCTACCCTCTTTAACCTCTTTCCAAGAATGGTGCGCGATCTTGCTCAGGATCTTGGTAAAGAGGTGGAGCTGCAGCTGGAGGGGGGGGAGACCACGGTAGATAAGCAGATTGTTGAAGAGATGAAGGATCCCCTCACCCATCTCCTGCGCAATGCGCTCCACCACGGGATCGAATCGCCACAGCAGCGGCAGAAACTGGCCAAAAGTGAAGTGGGGCGGATCACGCTTCGCGGTTACCGCGAAGGGGGACGGCTGGTAATCTCCCTGAGCGATGACGGTGCCGGGATTAACTGCGACAAGATTCGTGCCCGCGCGCTGAAGCAGCATCTCGCCACAAGAGAGCAGCTCGAGGGGATGACTCCTCGTCAGCTGCAGGAGATGATCTTCATCCCCGGCTTTTCGACCCAGGAGATGGTGACCGATATCTCTGGCAGAGGTGTAGGTATGGATGTGGTTTGCCACAATGTGGAGCGCATTAAAGGGAAGTTGGAGCTGGAGTCACAGCCGGGAGAGGGGATGGTGATTCGGGCCTCCTTCCCCCTGACACTCGCCACCACCCATGTCATCCTGGTACGACTGCAGCAGCAGATCTTCGCCCTGCCGGTTGAGTCTATCGAAACCTCAATCCGTCTTGATCGTGGCGCACTGTTCCATCTTGAGGGGCATGAAACATTGCTGGTAGGCGGTGAGCCGACATCGGTTGCCGCACTGGCCGATCTATTGCGGCTGCCTCTGGAAGATGCGGTAGCAGCGAACAGTGGCGACTCCACCTACTGCATCATTCTGTCTGTTGGTGAAGAGCGCCTCGGGATCCTGGTGGATGAGCTAATTGATGAGCAGCAGGTGGTGGTCAAACCGGCGGGGGCGCTCTTAAAACGGATCTCCAACATCTCTGGCTCTACCATCCTCTCAGATGGGCGGCTGGCGATGGTGCTCAACCCTCAGGATCTGCTCAAGAGTATTCAGCGCCAACAGCTGACCCGCCATAGTCTCACTGACGGGGATCCACAACTGCAGCAGAAACAGCTGCTTCTGGTGGAAGATTCGGTCATTACCCGCCTTCAGGAGCAGCGAATTCTTGAGAGTGCTGGTTATCGGGTCACGGTCGCGGTCGATGGACTTGACGGCTGGCAGAAGCTGCAACAGGGGCATTTTGACGCTGTAGTCTCTGACATCAATATGCCCAATCTCGACGGTTTCGAACTCTGTAGCCGCATCCGGCAGCAGGCTGCATATGAAGATCTACCCCTGATTCTGGTCACCACCCTCTCCAGCGTCGAAGATAAGCAGCGGGGGCTGGAGGTGGGGGCCAACGCCTACATCACCAAAGGGACTTTTGAGCGCAGCGCCCTGATCGATACCCTGCATCGGCTGATAGGGGGGGTGGAGGCTTGATTCGTATATGGAAAGAGTCGCACTTCTCGACTCCCTGAAATCCACTGTTTCCAGGTATCTTGGGTATACCGTTTTCATATTTTTTAGATATAGCGAGTGAGTTAAAGCTATGGAGCAGCAGACTAAACCCCCGATACGGATTGTGATTGCCGATGACTCTCCTCTTATCCTGAAAGTGTTGGGTGATATCTTTAGCGATCGCCCCGACATTGAGCTGGTGGGAAGGGCGCGGGATGGTGAAGAGGCGTTTCGTATGGTGACCGAGTTGAGACCGGATCTCCTCTGTACCGATTTCCATATGCCGCACATGGATGGACTGCAGCTGATCGAGAAGCTGATGGCAGAGCATCCTCTGCCGATTATAGTGGTCAGTGTTTCGGTGCTAAAGGAAGAAAATGACCAGAATATCTTCAGACTCCTTGCCGCTGGGGCACTGGATGTATTTCCCAAACCCAGAGGGGGCTTTAATCGTAACTCTCCAGAGGCGCTCGCCTTAATCGACAAGGTCAAGTTGATGTCGCGAGTGAAGGTGGTGCGTCGCCACCATCGTCAACCGCAACGCCCCCCCAACCAGACGATGGTGATCCCCCCTATAGCCGATGTGAAAAGGGGGAGCGCTGTTATCGCGATTGGCGCCTCAACTGGTGGCCCCGGTGCCCTGCTCCAGATCCTCTCCACCTTACCCCCACAATTTCCGCTGCCGATTCTGGTCGTGCAGCATGTTGGGGAAGGGTTTCTCGACTCTCTCGTCCGTTGGCTTAACGACAACTCAGCTCTGCGGGTGGTGATCGCCCGGAATGGCCAGAGCCCAGAGCTGGGAACAGTCTACTTTCCGGCTGAGCAACACCATCTGGGACTTAACCATTTTGGACACCTCTACCTGAGCCAGGATCCTCCTGTCAACGGAATCTATCGCCCCTCGGTAGACTATCTCTTTCGAGCGGTGGCTATGGCAGCGGGGCGTCACTCCATGGGGATTCTTCTCACAGGAATGGGCAGGGATGGAGCAGAGGGGCTGTTACAGCTGAAAAACTCCGGGGCAGAGACTGTGGCGCAAGATGAGAAGAGCAGCGTAATCTACGGCATGCCGATGGAGGCGGTAAAATTGGGAGCGGTTCGTAGCCAACTCCCTCTGACAAAAATCGCTGGGCATATGGTCAATTTTGCTCGTAATATCTAAATCACTATAAATCGGGCGAGCTGCAATCGGGTGGCAAGGGCAATATTGCGATGTGGTCGCTGGATGTCGATTACGATGAACGGTCACTCTTTCCCCGCCAGGTATTCTTCCCGATGGCGGGAGTCAAAGATGGCTGGAACCGGATGAAAAAGGATATTCGCGCCGAGTTGGATGGTAACCGTTCAGACCCCATCACCTGATCTCCCTCTCCCAGCGGGAGAGGGTAGGGGTGAGGGTTAAAAAAGCAGG
>JADFYS010000318.1 GCA_015232955.1 Gammaproteobacteria bacterium | reverse complement strand
ATCGTGAACAGTGATTACGGAAAATCCCTAAAAGTGTTCACGATGAATCGGAATCAGTGTTCACGTTCGCCTGTAATTGGTGTTCACGATGAATCAGAATGGGTGTTCACGATCACCCGGAATACGCACGTGCGTTATGAGGTCTTTGAATAGAATCACTATTCAAAGACCTCATGCCTTGAATAGCCACTCTTCTCGACTCCCTCAAATCCACTGTTTCCAAGTATCTTGGGTATATATCCGGTATAACGCCGATACGCATCGGCAAAAGTGCGACGCAGTCCATCTTCATCTGAAGGTACGATGATGATATGCACATGGTTTGGCATCAGGCAGTAACACCAAATATCAGCCTCGGCCTTTTGGGCTGCCTCGCCCAGCAATGCACCATAAAGCTCGTAGTCACCATCCTCAAAGATTATCTGAGCACGACGATTACCACGTTGTGTCACATGGTGTGGATAATCGAGAATAACAACACGAGGTTAACGAGCCATGTAAGCAATATTGCATAATTAATGCATTTAGTAAACTGTCACCGTAATTCGTACCCTCTTTGACACCATCGACTTGGTGCTCGACAGGCCTGTTATCGCCATTGTCGGTCGTAACGGCTGTGGTAAGTCAATTCTCACCCGACTGCTCGCAGGCCATCTCCGACCAACTCAAGGCTCCGTCCAATCCATCGGTCGCATCGGCTACCTCGCTCAACGCAAAGGCCCAGCCCAAGGCCGACTCATCGACCTCCTTGGCAAAAGGAAAATTTGGGATGCACTGAAACGCATCGAAGAAGGTAGCCTCGACGATACGGACTACAGCACCGTTGGCGACGCATGGGATCTCCACCAACGCCTCGCCTCTTGGCTTGAACGCCTGGAACTCCCCCATTTAAGTGCAGAGACAGCGCTGGAATCCCTTAGCGGAGGTGAACTTTCGAAACTCGATCTCATCTCGCTCCTTTGGCACGAGCCCGATCACCTCATCCTCGACGAACCCTCCAACCACCTCGACCGTAATGCCAAGAGGTATCTGTGCGGGTTAATTAACAGATGGCAAGGTGGCCTGCTATTGGTGAGTCACGATCGGGAGCTGCTGCAACAGGCCGACGCCATCTACCAGCTGGATGGATTGGGTATGCATCGCTACGGCGTGAGCTATGACGGCTACATCTCTCAACGAAAAGCGAAGCAGGAGGGGTTGGCCGGACAGCTAACACAGCAAAAGAGTCAATTGAAACGGGAGCAGCGCGAACAACGCCAACTCAAAGAACGCCAGGCCCACCGCCTGGCACAGGGACGGGCCGAACGGCACAAGGGAAACCAATCCAGGCTCATACTCGACCGCAAAAAGGAGCGTAGCCACAACGGCACTGCGCGCCTCGCGAATAACCAGACATCGCGTCTGGAGCGACAGAGCGAGGTGGTCGATCAACTTGAAGAGCGGTTGGAGAGGATCAGACCCACCCAAATGACGCTACCCGAGGCCGGGGACAGTAGCGGCCGACTGGCCATTACTATCGAGAACGCAGAGTTCGGCTACGACCGCCCACTCTTCCAAGATCTTGATCTCCAACTTCACACTGGTGAACGCTGCGCACTCCTGGGTGACAACGGCACGGGCAAGAGCACCCTGTTGCGCCTGCTCACCGGAGAGCTAACACCGCACCGAGGTGAGATTAAGATCCACAAACCATGGGCCTACATCGACCAAGAGACAGGCCAACTCCATCCGACGGCCACCGCACTGGATAACTTCCAGCAGCTCGCCCTAGGTCTACGCCTACAAGATTATCGCCACCGCCTCAGCAACTTTGGCCTAGATCGCGACCGAGTGGATACGGCGGTCTCCTATCTCAGTGGTGGCGAACGCATTAAAGCAGCCCTCGCCTGTGCTCTCGCTGGGCCAGAGCCGAAAGAGATTCTGTTGCTGGACGAACCGACGAACAACCTGGATTTGGAGAGTATCGAGGCCCTAGAGCTGGCGTTAGCCGACTATAATGGGGCGCTGTTGGTCGTTTCTCATGATCTCAAATTCATCGAGAACCTGGGCATTGACCAATGGATCCAGCTAAAGAGACTGTCGTCTACACTTGGTCTATCATCCCTTCAACACCAGTAGGTCAATGCCGTCCTCCTCCCCGATATCATAGGTGTTACCACTTAGCTGATTCACCTTGCCAATGGTTTTAGAAACAAAAGGCGGATTGCTGGCAACATCAATCACAACGCCATTTCCCGCCTCATCATGAATGGTCAGTGATGCAGCGTTGGGGCGACTAATGGTCAAGCCATCTGAGGGAGACAGGACGGTGACATCTGCGTTAAAGAAGCGCATTTTTAAAGCGGTCGGATCACTATTGGCCGCTACAAAGGCGTCTGCTGCTGTGAGCACGCCACTTCTTGCCTTGCTCGCTAAATCGCTAGCAGTTTCGCGCGCGCTTGCGGTGAATTTCTGTACAGTTTCGCTCTCAGCCACCTCTTTCAGCCGTCCGACAGCGCCCATAATTTGATCTTTCCAAGGCATGATTACGCTCCTGTTTAATTTGTTAGGAATACTAATCGTGAGGATATGGTCACCATTGGTTCTTTTTTCAAGCGAGTCGCTACCTCGTGATAGATTTGGTTCTGTCGCAAACTATTCCGCACTCCCACATCTGACTCCATAATGCTATCCTCTCAGTTCAAGGAGAATAACCATGATAAGTTTCAAAGGCCGGTGGTTCGAGAAAGAGACCATTCTACTCTCTGTTCGATAGTATCTGGCATATCCGCTGAGCTACCGAAATCTGGAGGAGATGATGGGAGAACGAGGGGTTGATGTTGATCACTCTACCATTCAGCGCTGGGTTTATCATTATTCTCCTCAACTCGAACAAGAGTTTAGAAGGAGGAAGGTATCTGTTGACCAAAGCTGGCGGTTGGACGAGACTTATATCAAAGTCAAAGGTCAATGGAAGTATCTGTACCGCGCAGTGGATAAAGAAGGTCAAACTGTAGATTTTCTCCTGACAGCCAAACGAGATAAGAAGGCAGCTCTACGGTTTCTTCGCAAGGCCATTGGCGCCAATGGCCAACCTGAAAAGATCAATGTCGATAAAAGTGGAGCCAACAAGGCAGCATTGGATGCCTACAATGATGAAGTTGATTCAAAAATCGAAATTCGTCAGAACAAGTACCTGAACAACATAGTGGAGCAAGACCATCGCGGCGTGAAGAGAATTACCAAGCCGATGATGGGGTTCCATAGTTTCTGG
>JADFYS010000317.1 GCA_015232955.1 Gammaproteobacteria bacterium | reverse complement strand
CATGGACGCCATCGTCAAGCCCCCATGGATGGGTGTACGGCGTCCCGCCAATCGGGTAGCGGAGATCCCCACCCTTATACCCAAGATACCTGGAAACGCCGGTTCCAGAAAGCCGATAAGCGCGACTCTTCTGCGTTATGAAGCCTTTGAATAGAATGACTATTCATGCGGCTTCATGCCTTGAATAGCCACACTTCTCGACTCCCTGAAATCCAGTGTTTCCAGGTATCTTGGGTATATACCCAATGATATTGGGATGGGGTGTGGTGTTAACGGTGACGCTGGGCGATTCGCAGGAGTGAGTCGCGCAGTCGGCTCTCCTCTAGCCCCGCCGCCATGGTCTGAAGGGCGGAAGCCACCTCTGGAGAGAGGAGTTGCGGCCTGCTCAGCTGCGCATTGCGCTGGGGCGTGGGGGTGTGACGCACCCGAATCTCGATCTGATTGACACCGCGGTTGATTTTGGCCGAGAGGTTGAGTAGTAGCTTCTGCTGCAGCCGAAGGCGTGAAGCCCAGGCGGAGGAGGCGGTCTCGAGCAACAGAGTGCCCTGACGGAGGTGGGCGATGCGCCAGTGGCTCTGCTCCTTCTCCTCCCCTTGAAGACGGGAAAGCGCCTGTTTTAATCTCTTCTCAAGGTAGCGCAGCTGGTTGCTGTGGCGGATCATCTCACTTAGGAGGTCGCCCTCTCTTTGGTTCGAGTCGCTGCTGCGAGAGGTGTTGGGACGACGGGGTGAGGGGTGAAAATGGTTACCCAGCTTGTTCATTCGACCTCACTCGTGTGATAATGAAACCATTTTATGACAACAGGCGCATCATAGCATGAACATAATCTGGATTTCGAGTGCAGGCGGCTCGCGTCACCTCGGGCGAAGGGAGCTCGCCCTGCTCCTGATCCTGCCCCTCGCTATTGTGGCTGGGGTGGCTCTAATGGCGGGAGTCGTCATCGGACAGCAGAGTTTGACCGCAGAGGTGGTGGTCAAAAAGAGCGCCCTTACCGGGGTTGTCAGCCGTTCACTTACTCAGCAGCGGCAGGAGATTGACCGTCTTCGTGACGAGAGTGAAGCGCAACTGCTCCAGTTGGCGGTTACGACGGGGGAGCTCCAGAGCCGGGTCGCCCGTCTTGATGCGGTGGGAGAACGGTTGGTCGAGCTGGGGCGGCTCGATAGCGACGCCTTCGGTTTTGGCGCAACCCCGGCACTGGGTGGGGCCGAAGCCTCGGCCGCAGAGGAGGAGCCGCTCCACCTCCCCACCTTTCTCGAACAGCTGGATGAGCTGGCGGCAGAGGTGCGCTGGCGTGAAGCGCACTACCCGGATATCGAGTTGACGCTGGAGACCTTGATGGCCGAGGGGGCGACCACCCCTCAGGGGCGTCCGGTAGAAGATGGCTGGATCTCCTCTCGTTACGGCAGGCGCACCGATCCTTTTAGCGGTAAGCAGGAGCTGCATCACGGCATCGATATCGCCGGAAAGCGGGGGAGCAAGATCCTCAGTACCGCTGCGGGGGTGGTCACCTGGGCGGGGAAACAGAGCGGTTACGGCCGTCTGGTGGAGATCAACCACGGCAACGGCATCATCACCCGCTATGGCCATAACCGGGATATTGTGGTGAAAGAGGGGGCGCGGGTTGAGAGAGGGACGGTGATCGCCCATATGGGGAGTAGTGGTCGCTCCACCGGCCCTCACCTCCACTACGAGGTGATTGTCGATGACCAGCGAGTGAATCCGATGCAGTACCTTGCGACTGCCGCCCTGAAGCCACCAAGCAGTCAGTAGTGGTCACCACTGACCGTTGCGGCGGTCGGTTGGGCGTGGGTATAAACGCACCCTGAACAACCAAGAAGCACCCCCTTATCACCGCCTTCTCACAGAGCGGTGACATTCGAATTTAGTATCCGGAGTAGCAATTTTTTCATGATTTCAAAAGTATTAAGCAAAGTTTTTGGCAGCCGTAATGATCGTTTTCTGAAAAAACTGCGTAAGGAGATCGCCGCCATTAACGCGCTTGAGGCGGAGTATGAGGCGCTGAGTGATGAAGCCATTCGCGCCAAGAGCCATGAGTTCAAGCTGCGGGTGTCAGACGGCGAGACCCTTGACGCCATTCTGGTCGAAGCCTTTGCTGTGGTGCGCGAGGGGGCGAAGCGGGTCTTTTCGATGCGCCACTACGATGAGCAGCTGATCGGGGCGATGGTGCTCCATCAGGGCAAGATTGCAGAGATGCGCACCGGAGAGGGGAAGACCCTGATGGCGACCCTCGCTACCTACCTCAATGCGATGAGTGATCAGGGGGTACATGTCATTACGGTGAACGACTACCTCGCCAGCCGTGATGCAGAGTGGATGGGCAGACTCTACACCTTTCTTGGGCTGACCACCGGGGTGATCATTAACGGTCTGAACCATCAGCAGCGACAGCACGCCTACAGCTGCGATATTGTCTACGGCACCAATAATGAGTTCGGTTTCGATTATCTCCGCGACAACATGGCCTTCTCTCCCCAAGAGCGGGTACAGCGGGAACTCAATTTTGCGGTGGTGGATGAGGTCGACTCAATCCTCATCGACGAGGCACGCACCCCGCTTATCATCTCCGGCCCCTCTGATGACAGCTCGGATCTCTATACCAGCATCAACAAATTTGTCCCCGAGTTACAGCGGAAGGAGGATCCGGAGGATGAGGAGGGAGAGGGCGATTTTACCGTCGATGAGAAGAGCAAGGCGGTTCACCTCACCGAAGATGGTCACAGCAAGGTGGAAGAGATGATGAGTGCCGCCGGGCTGCTGCAAGAGGGGGAGAGCCTCTACGATCCCGCCAATATCAACCTCATTCACCATCTCTATGCCGCCCTTCGTGCCCATGTCCTGTTTCAGAAGAATGTCGATTATATCGTCAGTAACGGTCAGATTGTCATTGTCGATGAGTTTACCGGGCGGACCATGCCCGGCAGGCGCTGGTCAGACGGTCTCCATCAGGCGGTAGAGGCGAAAGAGGGGGTGGCGATCCAGCGAGAGAACCAGACCCTCGCCTCCATCACCTTTCAGAACTACTTCAGGCTCTACAACAAGCTGGCAGGGATGACCGGAACTGCCGATACGGAAGCGTATGAGTTTCAGCAGATCTACCGTCTCGAAGTGGTGGTGGTCCCGACCCACCTGCCGATGGTTCGTAAGGATCACGCCGATCTCGTCTATCTCTCCTACAAAGAGAAGTTCGCAGCAATTGTCGAAGATATCCGTGACTGCCTGCAGCGGCAGCAGCCGGTGCTGGTGGGGA
>JADFYS010000316.1 GCA_015232955.1 Gammaproteobacteria bacterium | reverse complement strand
TAACCGTTCAGACCCCATCACCTGATCTCCCTCTCCCAGCGGGAGAGGGTAGGGGTGAGGGTTAAAAAAGCAGGGGGTCTGAACGGTTACTTTTTGATAGTACCGATTATAGACGATTATTTTCTCAATAATCGAGGTGTATCTCTGCTGTTCTTCGCCATATTTTCGTTCACAACCTTGCCACTTTGCTTTTGGGCTAGGTTTGGCGGTATGCTGTTTCGGTTTATGAAATTGCTTTTTTGGAGCAGCACATCACCATGACTCATCGACTCGCGAGCGATTATTCTCGACGGATACTGGTAGCTGTCTGTGGTCTTTCACCTCAGATCGTTACCGAGACACTTTATGGCCTGACGGTCAATAGTGCGAATCCATTCATGCCAACGGATATCTGTCTGATTACGACCCGTGAAGGTCGACATCGCGCTCGTCTTAGTCTTCTTCATCAACAGGATGGTTATTTTCACCGCCTCTGTCGCGATTATGGTCTGAAAAATATCCGCTTCAATGAAGAGTCTATTCATATTATTCGTAATTGTCATGGTGATGAACTGAGTGATATTCGTAGTGAAAGCGACAACGAGGCCGCTGCCGATACAATTATTCGTCTGATCCGTCATTATACGAATGATGATGATGCTGCAATCCACGCTTCTATTGCCGGTGGTCGTAAAACCATGGGGTATTATCTTGGCTATGCCATGTCAATCTTTGGGCGTGATCAAGACTGTCTGAGCCATGTTCTGGTGGCAGAGCATTACGAAAACCACCCGGATTTCTTTTATCCTACCCGTGAAAGCCGGGTCATTCACACCCGTGAAAATCGACCACTGGATACTCGCGATGCCGATGTGATTTTGGCAGATATCCCCTTCCTACGAATGAGAGAAGATATCCCTCAATCACTCTTAATCGGTGAAACTGGATTTTCTGAAACAGTGAAAAGAACCACGCTATTTCAAAAGGAGCAGCCTCGCTTGACCATAACCCCCGAGTTTCAGCTACTCGCCGGAAGTGAGATGCTAAATCTTCAGCCATCAAATCTCGCCTTCTATCTCTGGTTGCTCTCTCGCTCTGTTCAAGATGAGTCTCCTATCACCCGTCCTCACGATATAGATCCTAATCGCGAATACAGCCAGCAGTTTTTGAATATTTACCGCCAGGTTCGCGGGGTGATGGCGAGCATCGATCGCACGGAAAATGCTTTGCTGCACGGTATGGGCGAGGGTTTCTGCTCTGAATGGGTAACTCGTATTAATAAGGAGATCGATAGTCAATTGGGGAAGAGGGGCGCACTCCCCTATCGTATTCACTCCGGCCCAAGGGGGACGCGACAGTACAGTATTGAACTCTCTTCTGCCGCGGTTGTTGGTCTTGAAAGGCTTGATCTTGGGTGAGTTGATGATCTGTTCTCTCTGCACCTGTATCATCCCTGTCCACTTATGCGATCCGCTATCTTGTCGTTCACTATAGGAAGTTAAACTTGTCATCTTTAAAGCAAATTTTTTTATCAAACGATGAGGCGGATGACCTCTTGATGCTGTTACCAGTGGCGAGATATCGCTTTGAGGCGACTTTTTCCCAACCACTGCAGTTAAACTGGTATGGCGGTTCCATGTTACGAGGTAGTTTCGGTCGCGCACTGAAAAAGCTCTGTTGTATGATTCATAATCAGGAGTGTAAAGGGTGCCTCCTCTCGCCAAAATGTCCCTACACCCAAATATTTGATCCTCAGCTTCCTCCCGGCCACCCCCTTCAGAGGTTTAAGACGGTTCCTGCCCCCTATGTGATTGAAGCCCCATTGCCTGGGTACAAAGTCCTCTCGCCTAATGAAACTCTCACCTTCAATATGGTTTTATTTGGTCCGGCTATTGAGCAGCTTCCATCCATTATTTATGCCTGGAAGTTGGCGTTGCATCAAGGAGTTACCAAAGACCGAGTTAGGGGCGAGCTGCAGAAGGTGGAGTATCTCCCTCCGGAATCTGCTGCGCAAACGGTTTATCAACCTGCTTGTGGTGTAAACACCATTCCGGCTTATCAGATCTCGCTCCCGAAATCATTAATGGATCTGGATCATGGTGCGTCGCTAGAGTTAGTTACGCCAATGCGTATTAAACAGCAGGGGCATATAGAGGCCAACGATATGAATGCAAAAATGGTTCTATCATCTTTATTGCGCAGATTCCAACTGCTTGCTGAACTATATGGCCAGCAGCAGAAAAATATCCCGATACGCGAAACGCTACCCGAACTTGCGGAGAAAATTGTATGTCGCTGTGCACTAACCCGTTATGACTGGCACCGCTACTCGAGCAGACAAAAGCAGCGGATGAATCTTGGCGGAGTCATGGGCCGGATTGAATTGCATGGTGATTTGCAACCTTTCTCTGCCCTGCTTAGATTGGGCGAGTGGATCCACCTGGGTGGAAAGACCACTTTTGGTCTGGGCGCCTATCGTTTGACAAGTTTGTCAAAGCTGACTCCTCTGCAGTGAGGTGGATAATATAAGATACTTAGGTATAGCTATGGCTATTTAACCATTTTCTGTATATTAAGGAGTTTATCTGATGAGCCGCGGCATTAATAAAGCGATTATTCTTGGTAATCTTGGTGCTGATCCGGAAGTACGAGCAACCCGAACCGGTGGCGCAGTCACAACCTTAAGTATTGCCACCAGTGAACAGTGGACCGATCGCAACAGCGGCATCAAACAAGAGCGGACCGAATGGCACCGGGTGATTCTCTTCAACAAGCTTGCAGAAATTGCTCGTGATTATCTGGTAAAAGGGCGTCAGGTCTATATCGAGGGAAAAGTCCAAACCAGAAAATGGACCGATAAGAGTGGTTCCGAGCGCTACACCACCGAAATTATTGCCGATGAGCTGCAGATGTTGGGTGGCCGGGAAGAGAGTTCTGGGGAGTCTCGCAAAAAAGAAACTGAATCAGAGATCGATCCCTTTTCTCCCGAAGCAGGTGCAAAAGAGATCGATATCGACGATCCCAACTGGGATCCATTTGCCGGTCCATCCTCAGATGAGTTTCCCTACCCTCCCTTTTAGAGATCATGTTTTGACCTACCAATCCCCTCCAATATGGTTATATTGTTGCTAAAAAAACAGAGAACCACATGAGAATAACAAGTCGTGAAAGAGTGTAAGCGAGAAGTATCGTGGATATCTCACTACATAAAAGAAAGGTAACCGTTCAGACCCCCCTGCTTTTTTAACCCTCACCCCTACCCTCTCCCGCTGGGAGAGGGAGATCAGGTG
>JADFYS010000315.1 GCA_015232955.1 Gammaproteobacteria bacterium | reverse complement strand
AGCGGTTATATGACCGAAGAGGTGCTCTATAGCATTGGTGATGTCCTTAAAAAGCGGATGGAGATTTCGAATCTGGAGAAGAAACAGGCGCGGAATATCTTCCATATTTTTGTCGAACAGTTTCAGAATGTGATTCGTTATAGTGCCGAGGTTGAGGGTGAAGAGGCCGAGGACAAAATCCTCCGTTACGGGCTGATGACAATCGGTGAAAACAGAGATGATGGTTACTTTATCGCCTGTTCCAACCGTATTGAGAAGGGCGATGTCTCCCGTCTGCAGAGCAATCTGCAGTCGCTGCAGCAGATGGATGAGAAGACGATGCGTAAATACTACAAGGATACCCTGCGAGGAGAGACTCCGGATGGGAGCAAGGGTGCCGGGGTCGGTTTTATCGATATTGCCCGCCATTCACAAAAGTTTGAGTTTGATTTTACTGATGATAGCGATGAGAGCAGTTACTTCTCTCTCACCGCTTATGTCTGAGATGGAGATCCCCTCTGTTTCTGATGTTAATTACTGAAAAAACATATTTGGAGAGAAAATGATGGAAACGATAAAGATAGCGGCTACCGAGCGCTCCCCCGAGATTCACTTTGATTTTGAAAATGCCACCTTCCTCCTCAAGGGGGAGTCTTATCCTGAAGATGTCCCCGCCTTTTACGGTGAAGCGATCTCGCAGCTCAAAAAGTTTCTCAACGACAATGAGGGGATAGAGGTCACCTTCAATTTTGAACTGATCTACTTTAACAGCAGTAGCGCCAAGGTGCTGATGGATCTCTTCGATACCCTTGACCAAGCGGGGGAGCGTCACACCATCACCATTAACTGGATTCATGCCGCAGATGACGACAATATGGAAGAGATGGGCGAAGAGTTTGCCGAAGATCTCGAAAATATCACCTTTAATCTCAAAGCGGTGGATTAGCTACCAGAGTCTACACTCCATCCCCTTCTGCTTCTGATTACTCCACCGGAGTCGTGTATGTCTTTTGATACCTTTGCTGCCGAAAATGAGATTATTGACCGCTTTGAGACACTGCTCAATGCGGGAGATGATTCACCCCCCACCCTGAGTGATGTCGGTAATCTTCTCAAAGAGTATAAGAAACTGTTGAAGACCTCGAAGCGTTTGGTTCGCTTGAGTGATCGTAGCGAAGAGGGGCTGATGGAGGCCAATCGCAAGATCAAGCTTCAGCAGAACGAGCTGGAGAAGGTGCACAAAAGGCTGGAGCAGCACGCCGAAACCCTGGAAGAGAAGGTGAAAGAACGGACCAAAGAGCTGGCACTCTCCCAGAGTAAACTGGAGCGGCTGGTGGGGTTGGGGATCTCCCTCTCTACCGAACGGAGCCAACCTCGCTTTATGGAGATGATCCTCAATGGCGCCAAAGAGTTGACCGGCGCCGATGGTGGTGTTCTCTTTGTTATGGATGAGAACGATCAACTCTGTCACGAGATGATCGCCTACGATACCCTCGAGATGCGCCGCGGAGGTACCAGTGATGAGCCGATCACCGAAGCCGCCATCGCCCTCCATCTGGAGGATGGCCGCCCCAACTATTTCAATGCGGTGGCACATGCGGTACTGACCGAAAGAACAGTTAATGTCTCCCATGTGCGTGATTCGAAAGATTTTGACTTTAGTGGTTTTAAGGCATTTGATGAGAGTTATCAGTATCAGACCTCCTCTTTGCTTGTGGTTCCGCTGAAGCCGCGACAGGGGAATGTTGTCGGTGCGCTGCTTCTGGTGAATGCGCGTAAGCCGACCACCGGCCGCGTCACCCAGTTTAGTTACGAGATGGCCGATCTGGTCGAAGCGCTCTCTTCTCAGGCTGCGGTTGCTCTTGATAACAAAAATCTGGTCAACGCCCAGGCGGAGCTGCTGGATGCGATTATCAAACTGACTGCATCGGCCATTGACGCAAAATCTCCCTACACCAGTGGTCACTGTGAGCGGGTACCCGAGGTGAGCCGACTCTTGGCAGAGGCGGCGTGTGATAGTGAAGAGGGGATCTTCGCCGACTTTGATATGAGTGATGAGGATTGGCGCGAATTTCACCTTGGATCGTGGCTCCACGACTGCGGCAAGGTGACCACCCCTGAATATGTGATGGATAAGGCGACCAAACTAGAGACCATCTATAACCGCATTCATGAGGTGAGAACCCGCTATGAGCTGCTCTACCGCGATACCCATATCGAGCTGTTGCAGCAGCAGCTTCAAGGTGAGATGGATGGTGCAGCGGTGAAACAGGGGCTGGCGGAGACCCTGCAGCAGCTACGAGAGGAGTTTGCCTTCGTCGCAGAGTGTAACATCGGCGGAGAGTTTATGGATGAAGAGCGGTTACAGCGACTGAAAGAGATTGCTGCCCGCGAGTGGCAGCGCCATTTTGACGATCGTCTCGGACTCTCCCATGAAGAGAGCGATCGCCTTGCCAAGATGGCGAACAAGCGTCTTCCTGCCAAAGAGAAGCTCCTGAGTGACAAGAAGGAGCACATCTTTCCGCGTAAAGGGGGGATTGGATACGATGTTGAGAACTACGGCATTAAGATTAAGCCACCGAAGCATCAGAACAATGCCGGCGAACTCTATAACCTCTCCATTCGTCGCGGGACGCTCAATGATGAAGAGCGGTTCAAGATAAACGAGCATATCATCCAGACCATCATCATGCTCGACCAACTCCCCTTCCCCAAACACCTTGCCAAGGTGCCGGAGATCGCCTCCAACCACCACGAGACGATGATTGGTACGGGATATCCCCGTAAACTGAAGCGGGAGGAGATGAGTCTGAAGTCGAGGATGATGGCCATCGCTGATATCTTTGAGGCGCTCACCGCCGCTGACAGACCCTATAAAAAACCGAAGACCCTTACCGAGTCACTGAAGATCATGAGTTTTATGCGCAATGACGGCCATATTGATCCCGATCTTTTTAATCTCTTCCTCTCCAGCGGTGTCTATCAGCAGTATGCGGATCGCTACCTCGACCCGGAGCAGGTCGATGAGGTCAATATCGAGAGTTACTACAAGGTGGTATCACCGGCTACTGTCGAAAAATAGGGGAATAATAAATATGCGATTTTTTCGTAAAGGTTATACCCAAGAACCCTGGAAACAGTGGATTTCAGGGAGTCGGGAAATGTGGCTATTCAAGGCATAAAGCCGCATGAATAGCCATTCTATTCAAAAGCTTCAGAACGCTCGAGTAACCGTTCAGACCCCATCACCTGATCTCCCTCTCCCAGCGGGAGAGGGTAGGGGTGAGGGTTAAAAAAGCAGG
>JADFYS010000314.1 GCA_015232955.1 Gammaproteobacteria bacterium | reverse complement strand
CGGGCTGCCTCGCCCAGCAATGCACCATAAAGCTCGTAGTCGCCATCCTCAAAGAATGTCTGAGCACGACGATTACCACATTGTGTCACATGGTGTGGATAACCGAGAATAACAATACGAGGTAAACGAGCCATGCTAGCAATATTGCATAATTAATGCATTTAGTAAACTGTCACCGTAATTCCGAGAGGGAATGCCAGCCATCCGCAAGGAGCGGGAGTATATCGCCCTTGAGGATGTGAGCTGTTATCCGATTGAGCGTGAAGCCTTTCTTGATATGCTCAACAGCAACCCTGGCGCCAACCTCCGCTTTCACTACTATCCCCACTAATCCTTTTTTAGAGCGGTTTTGACATCCGCAGCAACCGGAGTGCCTACAAAGCCTGTTCTGATATTTTAGAGATCACCTCCCACTGTTAGCGTGCGGTCAAGTGGTTATCGTCATGAAACTGCCAGGTTCGGGTAATATGGAGGATATCGGTGGTTTTGCGGATAGCTGCGGTGAGGGGGGCGAACGGGGAGGCCATGTAGACTATCTGGCGTGCCCCTTCATCCAAAATGCGTGAGCCAGAGCTGCGGATGATGCGAATACTATCGACGCTGCCATCAGCGCGAATGGCGACATCGAGGAGCAGTGCTCCGTGAATCCCATCTCGCTCCGCCTCATCGGGGTAGTTGAGGTTACCGATGCGTTCCACCTTCTGCCGCCAGCTCTCTTCATAACTGGCAAAGGCGTATTCCCGGGTGCTGGCGGTGATATAGCGCTCACGCGGTTTTTTGCTGTAGCTCTCCTGATGGTCGCGGATCTCCAGTGCCAACTGCTGGATATAGTGGCTACTACTGCGCAGCAGCTCTGCTGCGGTCACAACCGGCTGTGACGCCTCATCCGGAAGCTCCTCTACCGATTCAATCTTCAGCGCACTCGTCTCTTGCTGCTGCAGCTCCTGGTGGCGGGGTTGCGGTCGCTTTTTCGGGGTCTGCCGCGGTTGGCTCTGGCCATCATGACCCTGCTCCGGACGGGAGGCACTGGTGGGGGGCGGCACAGTGGGGCGTCTCTTCTCTCCACTCTTGCCGCCACCGGACTGACTCTTCTGTGCAAGGTAGTCCGCCTCCTCATTGCGGGGGGGCTCGGTATCGGGGGGTGAGACCAGAATCACCTCCATTGTTAGCGGTGAGCTATCCGGGGGTTGCTGGTTGCTAAATTCAAACTCAACGCCCAGGATTAGAACCATATGGAACAGCAAGGCGGTAAAAAGGGCGATTCCCATCTGCTGTTCACTGCTCATGAGATCGATCTTCCCCCACTCCATCTTCTTAAGCAGGAACCCGTTCTGCCAGCTCAGCCATTAGATCTCCGGCGATATCAAGGCCAAACTGTTGATCCAGCTCGCGAATACAGGTGGGGCTGGTGACATTGACCTCGGTGAGATAGTCGCCAATAACATCAAGGCCGACAAAGATCAGATCTCGTGCTATCAGTTCCGGGGCGATCGCCTCACAGATCTCATGGTCGCGTCGACTGAGCGGGTGCCCAACCCCCCTCCCTCCGGCAGCGAGGTTACCGCGAAGTTCGCCCTGGGCCGGAATTCGCGCAAGGGCGTAGGGGACCGCTCGGCCATTGATAACGAGGATCCGTTTGTCGCCGTGGGTGATTTCGGGGATGAAACGCTGCGCCATGGCAAAGCGGCGACCGTGGTCGGTGAGGGTCTCGAGGATGACGCCGCGGTTGGGATCACTGGCGGTCAGTTTGAAGATGGAGGCTCCTCCCATACCGTCGAGGGGTTTGAGTACCAGTGCCCCCTCCTCTTCAAGAAAGGCGTTAATCTGTGCGCCACTGCGGGTGACGAGCGTGGGGGGGGTCAGATCGGGAAAGCGGGTGGCAAATACCTTTTCGTTGGCGTCGCGCAGAGAGCGGGGGTGGTTGACCACCACCGTTCCCGCTTCCGACGCCTGTTCGAGGAGGTAGGTGGCGTAGATGAACTCCATATCGAACGGTGGATCCTTGCGCATCAGGATGATATCGAGCTGGTGGAGGGGGATGGTCTGCTGCTCCTTTTTTGTAAACCACCGTTCGGGATCCCGTTGGAGCTGGAGCTGAGTCGTTGTCGCCGAGGCGACCCCCCGCAATGAGAAGAGATCCCCCATCTCCATATAGTGGATCCCCCAGCCGAGATCCTGTGCGGCCCATAACATCGCCAAAGTGCTATCTTTTTTGTAGTGAATCGCGGCAATATCATCCATCACCACCCCCAGTTGTACTTTCATCGCTCTCTCCATCTTCCAATTCAGTTCACCAGCCGTGATAATGCCACTATTCCCCTTTTTTTTCAGGAGCAGATTGTGATCGAAGATCTCAAAGCCGACGAGTCGTGGCGACTATTTCGCATTATGAGTGAATTTACCGAAGGTTTTGACAAACTCTCCGGCACAGAGTTTGCTGTCTCCATCTTCGGTTCGGCGCGAACCCCGGTTGGGGATCTCTACTACCAGAGCGCCGAGTCGATCGCAGGCAAATTGAGCGATGCCGGTTTTTCGGTCATCTCCGGGGGAGGTCCGGGAATTATGGAGGCGGCGAATAAAGGGGCCTTTGAGCGGAGAGGAGGCTCTATCGGCCTGAATATCGATCTCCCTTTTGAGCAGACCCCCAACGATTACCAGAACATCTCCCTCGATTTTCGTTACTTTTTTGCGCGCAAGGTGATGTTTGTCAAATACTCGATGGGGTACATCTGTATGCCGGGGGGATTCGGGACGCTGGACGAGTTTTTTGAGTCGCTCACCCTGGTGCAGACCCAGAAGATCTACCATATGCCGATTATCCTCTTTGGAGTGGCGTTCTGGGGGGGGCTGCTGGAGTGGATTCGCACCACACTGCTCAGCCACGGCATGATATCAGAGGCGGATCTCGACCTCATTATTGTCACCGATGACGCCGATATCGCGGTGGAGCAGATGATCAACCACCGTCGCTGGAAAGAGGAGCAGATCGCCGCTGCAAATCGCCAGTTGGTGGAAGAGACCTTGGGGAGGGGCTGCAGTGATGAGCAGATGGAGTTTCTCCATAAGATCCTGAAATTGAAAGGGGTGATATGAATCAAGATGATATTGATGAGGTAGAAAAACTTCCATTCACCCCCGGAATTCGGGTCACCCCAAGAGCGGTGATTTTGGATGGAACCGGGAAGAAAATTCTGCTGCTGCACAAAGCGCATCCGGAGCGAGGCTATCGTTTCGCTTTGCCGGGAGGGGCAGAAGAGTGTGGCGAGACCCTGATGCAGACGCTG
>JADFYS010000313.1 GCA_015232955.1 Gammaproteobacteria bacterium | reverse complement strand
TTTTTTTTTTTTTTCTCTCACCGCTCAAATCGTCGTCAACAGCAGAGTGGCAATCCCCAAAAAGCTGAAAAAGCCGGCAACATCGGTAATGGTGGTCAAAATGATGGAGGAGGACTGCGCCGGATCCTGCTTCGCCACCGTCAACAGTAGCGGGATCGCTGCCCCAGAGACACCGGCAATCACCATCGACAGCACCATCGAGATGGCGATAATCGCCGCAAGCCCCACAGACCCACTCCAGAGCCAGACCCCGAGCGAGGTGGTAAAAGAGACTGCAATGCCATTCCAGAACCCTGCTGACATCTCCTTCAGCACCACCCGCGGCCACTGTCGGGTGCGGATCTCACGCAGGGCCAGTCCGCGCATGGTGACCGCCAACGCCTGCGCTCCGGTATTCCCCGACTGCCCCGCCACCACCGGCAGCAACACCGCAAGAGCAGTAAAACTGGCGATGGTCTCTTCGAACATCCCCACCACCGCAGCAGCGATAAAGGCGGTGATGAGGTTGATATGGAGCCAGGGCAACCGCTTGCGCACCGCAAACCAGGCGGAGGAGAGGGCGCGCTCCTCCTTGCTCACCCCCACCATCGTCTGAATGGCGACCGTCGCCTCGTCCTCTGCTGCATCCATCAGCTTCTGGTAACGAACCGCCCCCACCAGACGACCATCGAGATCGACCACCGCGAGATCGGTCAGCGGCTGACGATCGAGCATCTCCACCACCTCCTCTCTCGAGGCCATCGCCCCGACCGCCCCCTTTACCGGGCGCATAATCTCATCGAGAGTCACCGGGCCATTGGCAGTGGCGAGATCCTGAATATCCACCGCCCCCTGCAATCGTCCTTCAATATCCACCACAAACAGGATCCGAATCCCTCGTCGTCTCTGAGCACGGATCCGCTCCAGCGCCTCACGCACCGTCGTCTCCGGCCGCAACAGCAGCACCTTGGGATCCATCATCGAACCCGCGGTATCGATGGGGTAGGAGAGTAACATCTCCTGCTCCTGCCGATTTTCCAGCGGCAGTAGTTCCAGCAGTCGCCCCCGATCGTGCTCGCTACAAGCACTCAACAGTGCCGCCGTCCGCGTCGGATCCATCTCGCGCAGTATTGCCCCCCCCTGCTCACTCCCCATCAGAAGCACGGTGCGCATCGCCACATCGGGTGAGAGCAGCTCCCACAGCGCGATCACCTCTTCCAGCGAAAACTCGCTCAAAAGCCCGGCAATCTCCGATTCAGCCATCCCTTCGAGAATGGGCACCGCATCGGCGGGGAAATCGACGATAAAATCGTTCTGAAGCAGGTTTACCGCATGTTGCACTGAATCACTCATAATCGCCCCCTCCGCGTACCGAACCCCGCTTGCCTGAACCGTAGGGGAGGAGCACCCCGATCACCAACCAAAAGAGATCGGCGAGGGCGAGCCGGGTCTGCGCCATATGCTGCTCTGCCTTCATCTCTGAATCATCACTCCCCTCCCCCCGCTGCAGAGCGCTGAGAGACAGCACCCCCTGAAACTCGCCACCACGACTCACCACCGGCAAGGTATCGAATCGTCCCCACACCTCCAGTTCGCTCACCGTATGCAGTGCAGCCAAGGCGTTGAGCATCAGGGGTGGTCGCTGCAGCAGACGGTGGAGCGGTGTACGATCCCGGGCCACCAGCAGCTCTCCCAGCTCCACCATTCCCCGCAACCGCTGTTGATCATCCACCACATAGAGCTGCCGTCCCGGAGGCCGACGCTGCTGCCGCACCTGACGCAAGGCGTCAGAGACCCGAAGTTCCGGGGTGAGGGTGAGGCGATCCGCCTCCATCAACGAACCGATAAGGGTCTGGGGGTAGCGCAGCTGAAAGCGAAGTCTCGCCGCCATGGTTCTGGGGAGCGCCCCAAGCAGCTGCCCCCGACTGGAGGCGTCGAGCAGCCGAAGCGGATTGATCACCGCATCACTCGGCATTCTTGCAACAATCTCTGCCGAAACTGGAGGGGGTAGTTGACGAAAACAGCGCGCCACCAGCGCCGGTGTCATATAGGCGAGAAGAGCCGCAGCGAGGGTCGGAGGGAGTCCGGGGAGGAGCGCCGCAACTTCATCGCCATCAAGCCGGGCGAGAGTCCTTGCCGCTGCTGCCGGATGGTGTTCGATATACCCTAGCGCCAGTGGGTCATTCATCGTGATGCTCCTCCTCTATAAAGACCGGTCTACCATTGAGGAAATCGACCGCCGCGATTAGGGTCGGCCCCTCCTCTGTCTCGAGCAGAACCCCACCGGCGGTCAGCTCTAGAATCTCCCCCTGCAGCTCAAAAACACGGATATACTGCCCCGGTTGATAGATCTGGCGCAGGTAGTGTGTCGCCATCACATTACGCACCGCATCCCCCGCCCCCAGGCCAAAAGCGAGGGCGAGACTGCCAAAGAGGGCAGCAACCACAATCAGCAAGATCTGTTCAAGAAGTGCAGTATCGAGACCGAAATGGTCCAGCGCCAGGAGCAGAGAGAAGAAGAGAACCACCGCCGAGGCGAGGTGGGAGAGATAGGGACCGTGGCGAATCCCCTCCGACCGACACGCCCCCGCCACCAGATCCCGCACCCCATTACTGATGAGGTAACCGATAAAGAGGATCATCCCCGCAATGAGCAGCGTCGGCAGATACCCCACCAACTGCTGCAACCACGAAGCGAGACCGAGCAGCCCCAGCAGCTCCGAGGCGTAGATAAAGGCGTAGGCGATGACGAGCCAGTAACTGATATTGCCCAGAACAGCGGTAACTGACCAGGTGCGGCGCGCCATTCTCAGCCCCATCTGCCGCTCTACCCCGCGCAGCAGCGCATCGAGGCCATAACCGAAACGGACAATCAGCCAGCGGACAAGCAGCGCCGCAAACCAGCCGAGAAGCAGCAGCAGCAGTGCCCCCAAAAGATGAGGCAGAAGCGCTGTAACCGTCTGCAGCAGTTCGGAGACAACCTGCTCGATCCAGCCACGCGGATTTCCGAGAAAATCGACTCCTGAAGGTAGATCTGGTTTCACACGAACACTCCTCTTCTCACAGGTTAGACCCAAGACCGTTGGAACCGGCGTTTTCAGGGTTCTTGGGTAGTTGCCTTACCGTCACACCCAATGGTTACAACAATTGAACCATTAGAGCACACCCGCCCCGGATCGTCACCCATTATCCTAAAATCCGCAGTTGGACACCGTGAAGGGTGCGTTTGTGGCGGTGCAGTGTGACGAAGGCATGGATGCCGGAGGTACGAGTCCAAGGATGGACGAAGGTAGAATAATGCACGACTG
>JADFYS010000312.1 GCA_015232955.1 Gammaproteobacteria bacterium | reverse complement strand
TAGCCCTCACCCCGGCCCTCTCCCAATGGGAGAGGGGGATTTAATGAAGGGGGACTAAACGATTACCTAACGCTTATTACACCGGATCATCATCTTTCGGCGCGATAAACTCCTCGGGTTGGGTGCGCACTCTTCTATCCATGAGTAACTTGAAAAAAAAACGGTACAAAAAATACCGCAAGAAAAGTAGCAGCAAGCATCCCGCCCATTACGCCGGTACCCACTGATTTACGAGCGCCTGCACCTGCTCCGACTGAGAGTGCCAAAGGTAATACACCCAGAATAAAAGCGAGGGATGTCATAATAATCGGGCGGAACCTCAGGCGTGCAGCTTCTATCGCCGCTGCGGCTGCGTGCCAGCCGTGTTGCTTTTGCAGCAGTGCAAACTCAACAATCAAAATTGCATTTTTAGCGGCAAGGCCGAGCAAGGTCACCAGACCAATTTGAAAATAGACATCATTGGTATAATCCCGTAGCCAGATCGCTACCAAGGCGCCAAATGTTCCGAACGGTAGTGCCAGTAACACAGAGATCGGCAAGGACCAACGCTCGTATAGTGCCGAGAGTATCAGGAAGACCATGATCACGGCGAGTCCTAGAGCAATCATTGAGTTACTTTCAGTTTTCTTTTCCTGATAAGAGGCCCCACTCCAGTCGATAGAGAAATCTTTACCTAAAGATTCCGCCGCAACCTTCTCAACAGCATCTATGGCCTGACCAGAGCTTATTCCGGGTGCAGCCGAGCCAAATAATTTGACCGCCGGTAGATTATTAAATCGATCCAGTGTGTCCGGCCCCGAGGTGTATTCAATGGTTGCAAACGCTGACAAGGGCACCATCTCTCCGGTATTGCTTCTGACATACATTTGAGCAATATCTGAGGGCTTTTTACGGTATTGTGCATCCGCGGATAACAACACTTGCCATGCCTGTCCATAACGATTGAAATCATTGACATAGTAAGAACCCAAAGTAGCCGCAAGCGTGTTGAATGCACCATCTAAGGGGATCCCCAAGGACTTGGCCCGTTCACGATTTACATCGACAAATATCTGTGGTGTTGCCGGTCTCCACAAACTATTGATCATTCCAAGATGTGGATCCTTACTCGCCGCCCCCTGAAAGGTCCGCATCGCTTCAGCCAGTTTTGCAGGGTCACTTTCACCCTTGTTCTGGATATAAAACTCAAAGCCACCCGTACTCCCCAAACCAAAAATCGCCGGAGGATTAAAGGCCAAAACCAACGCTTCTTTAATACCTGCAGTTTTGGCGAACAACTCTCCAACCAATGCCTGAGCAGGTATTTCACGATCATCCCAGTGCGTTTGGGTGATAAACATTGTGGCTGCATTATTCTTATAGCCACCACCGAGCATATCAAAACCAGAAAATGAGATCACATCCCGGTTGGCCGGGTTGGACTTAATGGCCTGAATAACCTCTTCGACCACTTTATCAGTGCGTTCCAACGAGGCACCATCCGGCAAGAAAAGAGCTGCAATGTAAAATCCCTGATCCTCATCCGGTACCAAAGAGGTTGGGGTAATCTGCCAAAGTTGCGCAGTGATCGCTACCATTCCACCAAAAAGAAGAACGGAAAAAAACGAACGCTTTATTACAAAGCGTACGCCACCAATATAGCCACGGGTTACGAAGCTAAAAAAACGATTAAACCAGTCAAACAGAAAATTAGTCTGCTTATGTTCATTGCGTAAGATCATGACACATAAGGATGGTGTCATGGTGAGCGCAACGATACCGGAGAGCGTAACAGAAATCGCGATTGTAATCGCGAACTGACGATATAACTCTCCGGTTAATCCGCCCAGAAAAGCAATGGGAACGAACACAGAAACCAGAACCAGCACTATCGCTACGATAGGTCCACTCACTTCGTGCATCGCTTTGATTGCAGCATCACGAGCCCCCATACCCTGCTCATGCATAATACGCTCAACATTCTCCAGCACCACGATAGCGTCATCCACCACAATGCCTATTGATAACACCATCCCAAAAAGGGTCAGTGTGTTAATGGAGTAACCCAGCAGATACATGCCCGCAAAAGTTCCCAACAGTGAAACGGGCACGGCCAATGTCGGAATAAGGGTTGCGCGCCAGTTTTGCAGAAACATAAAGACTACCAGAAAAACCAGTACCATCGCTTCGCCCAGCGTTTTTAATACCTCTCGGATAGAGACTTCGACAAAGCGGGTGGTATCGTAAGGGACTGCATAGTTCATCGCCGGAGGAAAGGTTGAGGAGAGTTCACTCAGCTTTTGCTTCACATCATCTGCCACACTCAAAGCATTCGCACCTGGCTGTAGAAACACACCTATCAGCGCAGATGATTTACCATTATATTTACCGTTAAAGTTATAGTCTTTGGAGCCCATCTCGATGCGCGCAACATCTTTCAGGCGCAGCGTGCTGCCATCAGCGTTTGTACGCAGAATCACCTCTTCAAACTCTTCTACCGAAATTAGACGACCCTTGGTGGTAATGCTGTAGACAACCTCCTGATTACCCCCGTTTGGGTTTTCACCAATCTTGCCCGAGGCAAACTGTGCATTCTGTTCCTTTAGAGCAGAAGCGATATCCGTAACGGTCAAACCAAATTGAGCCATTCGATCCGGTTTAATCCAGATACGCATCGCATAATCTTTGGCGCCAAATATCTGAACATTGGTGGTACCCGGTATCCGTTTGAGGTGATCCAGAACATTTAACTTCACGAAGTTAGAGACATAAATGTCGCTATAAAGCTCATCATCCGGGTAAAAAGCGATAACCTGAAGAAAAGAGGAGCTCCCTTTTTGTACCGTGACCCCTTGTCGTTTTACCTCTTCGGGTAATCGAGCCTCAACCTGCTTCACACGGTTATTCACATTCAACGCAGCTTGGTCGACATCGGTGCCGATATCAAAGGTGACAGAGATGGTCAGCGTTCCACTAGAGGTTGATGTAGAGGCGAGATAAATCATCCCTTCTACGCCATTGATTGCATTTTCAATCGGCGCTGCAACCGTCTGCTCGATAACCTGTGACGATGCACCCGGATAGATCGCAGTGACCTGCACAACGGGAGGGGCAATTTCAGGGTATTGAGAGATTGGCAGGACACGCATGGCAGCCAACCCTGCCAGCATGATAAAAATGGAGATCACATAAGCGAAATTGGGACGATCGATGAAATATCGTGCAATCATCCTAAAATCCTCAGTTGGACACCGTGAAGGGTGCGTTTGTGGCGGTGCAGTGCAACGAAGGCATGGATGCCGAAGGTACGAGTCCAAG
>JADFYS010000311.1 GCA_015232955.1 Gammaproteobacteria bacterium | reverse complement strand
CCAGCAATCTTCGACCCACTCCCAGACATTGCCTGTCATGTCATGGAGGCCAAACTCATTGGCAGGGAAGTGATCCACCGGGGTGGTCTGTTTTAGATACTGGCCGCTCTTAGCGCCGCAGTTATTGTAGTCATAGTTGCCGTTATAGTTGGCGTGAACGGTATTGATACACTCACCGCTCCAGAACGGGCTCTCTGTACCGCCTCTTGCCGCGTACTCCCACTCCGCCTCTGTCGGCAGGCGGTAGTGGCGGCCACTTTTCAGGTTGAGCTTCTCGATAAAAGTTTGAACATCATCCCAACTTACATTTTCTACGGGATGGTTGTGGGAATCGATAAAGATCGCTTTAAATTTGGAGGGGTTTTTTCCCATAATCTTCTTCCACACCCCTTGTGTTACCGGAAATTTTCCAAGAATAAAGCGATCAATCTCCACCTGATGAATCGGTCTGTTATTTTTGTCACTCCCCCCCATCTGGAATCGACCGGCGGGGATCTCAACAAACTCCATACCCGTAATCGGTTCAATCAGGGTGTCGGGTTCGGTCACAATAGTAAAGGGACCGGTGATCTCCTCATCCGGTTTAGGGGGGGCGCGCTTAACCTGAGTCGATTTCGGCTGCCTTTTTGGTTCACTTATTGGGACTTTTTGGGGTGGAGCAGGGGGAGTATTGACCGCATGAGGTGTGGCTTGATCTGCTGCCATCGGTGGGGTTGAGGTAATCTCAGGAGGGGTGGCGGAGGCGATTCGGTTCAGTTTTGCCAACTCCTCTTCGCTAAAGCGATCCTTCTCCTCAATCACCCGCGTCGCCTCTAACTCAACCTCGGGAGAGGGGTCGACGGCACGAAGGAGCTCTCTCGCCTCATCTACACTCTGGGGTCGCTGCTTTCCCGGTAATCGGAGCATGGAGTCCACCGCATGGGCGAGGTGGGGGTGGCTGTGGATGATTGAAGTGGTGGTGAGTGGTTGAAGGGGATCATCATCACCATCCATCACCTGGTGGCTGCGCTGTACCGACTCTGGGGGGGGGTGACCGGTTAAGAGGTGGTAGAGGGTTGCCCCCAAGGCGTAGATATCGGTCCATGGTCCCTGGCTACCGTGCGTGGTGTACTGCTCCGGAGGGGCGTATCCTTGACTAATAATGGCGGTGATACTGCGGCTGTGGGCACTGACCGCTGTTCGAGCAGAACCAAAATCGATCAGCATCGGTCCCCGTTCAGCGCGAAGATAGATATTGGCCGGCTTGATATCGCGGTGGAGCAGACCGTTCTCATGGATGACCCCCAGCGCGTCGAGCAGGGGGTGAATCAGCTCCTCGCACTTCTCAACCGAGAGTTTGCCCCCTTTCCGTTTGAGGTACTCCTGCAGTGTCTCCCCCTCTTCATACTCCATAATGAGGTAGGCCGACTGGTTTGACTCGAGGAAGTTACTTACCCGAACAATATTGGGGTGGTTAAGTCGCGCCAGGTTGCGAGTCTCTTCCAGAAACTTCTCCAGCCCGAGTTGATAGCTCTCTTTTTGATGGTTATGGGGGGTGATGGTGAGTGATCCCGGAACCCGGGCCGCAAGCTCCCTCGGCATGTACTCTTTGATGACCACGGAGATGTCCAGAATCTTGTCGTGGGCGAGGTAGGTGATGCCGAAACCACCCTCGCCAAGGACGCTGTTAATGATGTAACGCTGGTTGAGTTCACTCCCTTCAGCGAGGTGAACGCTATGTTTGTTGCTCATTGGATCGTTTTATTTTTTCTGTGGGCGAGTATGACCAAAGGGGTGTTCTGATCAGCAAGATAGAGAAGCTGGCCAGAGTTGACATAGTAGCGTTTATCGGCCTCAATAGGTCGCTCTTTGCCCCACCAGCTGCCGTTGGTCGAACCTTTGTCCATAAACCAGAATTTGTTTCTCTCCTCATCCCAACCCACTTGAGCGTGCACCCCACTAATCGCATTGTGGTCGATGACAATGCCGTTGCTGGTTTTGCGACCGATAGTGGGGTTTTCAAACGAGGTGATGAGACCTATAACTGTACCGGCGCGGATATCTTTGACATAGCCCTTAATATCGGCGTCTGCCAGTCGGGTTTTTTCACGCCACTGCTGGCTGACTGCAGGAGAGATCTTCAACTCCTGTTTGAGGTTGATCCCCTGAAGCCAGGCAGTCCGTTTGCGATGACGGTAATAGAGTACAGCAAGGACAACCGCCGCCAGGGCTGCAGACCAGTAGAGAATCTGCAACCAGAGAGGAGTGGTATGGTAACGGGTCTGGACCGTGATTCGCTCCCCCGGGATAAACATAAAATCGTTGACCAGAGAGCCGCCCACTTCAGGGATCTGCTCACCACCACTCTGATGTGCGACGGCGGCAGTGACCTTTTTCAGCACCTGTTCGATGGTGGCGCCCTGAGTCGGGATCGCCTCTATCAGGGCGGCGGTGAAGAGACCATTCCCTTCAGAGCCGTCATCTGCCAATTTGCCAAAACCGGTACCAAAGGCCCAGAAAAGCCCTTTAATGCTGTACTCGGCCTTCGGTTTACCCCATCCTGTGCCTAAAGGGTTTTCACGACAGGCATCGAGAATCAAGAAACGCGAACCCAGTTCATTTTTTGCACTTACCAGAGTCTGCATCACTTGATCGAGGGTGACCGCCTGAATATCCAATTGGTTAATCAGCTGCTCAGGCTGTAACAGCAGCGTAGTGTTGAGAGGGAACTCGACAGGGAGAAGATAGTTGTTGCCACCGATCTGCACTCCATGTCCGGCATAGTAGAAGAGAGATACCGCATCAGCTCCCGCCTTATTGACTCTTCCCTGAAATTTAAGTAGCGTCAGCAGGAGTTCAGCCCGAGAGGCATCAAAGAGGCAGGTGACCTCAAATCCGGTCTTTGCCAGAACTTGGGCCATCGCCAGTGCATCATTGACTGAGTTGTTGAGGGTGTAGGCAGGAGATGCCTGGTACTGAGCGTTGCCGATAAGCAGCGCTAATCGTGGTGAGGTAGCGCTGGTATTGCTTGGCCTAAGATCGGGACAGTCGCTGCCAGCATAACTGTAACCGGAGATGGAAAGTGATAGGATGAGGAGTAGCGTGTGGGCGAGAACCTTCTTCACAACAGATAATGGGGTCATGTTTCAGAGGATAGCAGAAAAGTTGAACTATAGATTATATCAGAGATTGGAGAGAGAACTTTTACTGCTATGATGAAGAGAGTCGAGTTGCGTTAAATCGTGCAGTCGTTCAACCTAACTTGCATGAATGGTGCGGCGTCACCCTCGATAATGAAATGTATTTCACGCTAATGATCATGCCAGA
>JADFYS010000310.1 GCA_015232955.1 Gammaproteobacteria bacterium | reverse complement strand
AATCATTTGTATCCGGAACCTGAAATTGCTTGTGTTGTGCCTTGTCGCGAGCTCGCTCACCGGAGAGCTGCATCCACATAATCGATACCAGAGTGATGCCGAATAGCAACATAAAGGCGGTTGAAGGGACACCGGTTCTGTCGAGCAAGTAGCCGAAGATGATCGGCAGGATAAAACCTCCCATGCCACCGGCCAGACCGACTACACCAGACATTACACCGATACGATCCGGATACTCATCGGAGAGGTATTTAAATACCGATGCCTTACCGAAACCCCAGGCGATTCCCACCACGAATAACAGCGTGGTAAAGACATACTCGTTTACACCGAGGTTCATGGTGAACGGCACACCGCTTCGTGTGGCAATGGAGATATTGGTTTCGGGATAGGACATAAAGAACAGGGCTACCAGGGAGGTCCACATCACCCAGAAGGTCACTTGATGGGCACCGAACTTATCGGATAGCCAACCACCCAGCGCGCGGATAATTCCCGACGGCAGCACAAAGATAGCTGCCAGTAGTGCCGCCTCCTGAATGCCGTGGCCATAGGTACCCATGTAGTATTTGGTCATCCACAGAGAGAGGGCAACGAAGCCACCGAACACTAGCGAATAGTACTGACAATATTTCCATACCACCGGGTCTTTAAGCATACGCAGCTGATCCCTTATGGTGATCGTCGACTCGATCTTGTGGCTCTCATCGGAGTAAGTAAACATCCAGAAAAGTGCTACTACGATGGTCATCGCAATGGCGTAGATGATGGGCACATATTCCCAGCCCCAGGCCACCACAATGGTGGGGGCGACGAACTTGGTCAGTGCCGCCCCGGCATTACCGGCACCGAAGATCCCCATGGCAAAACCGGCGGTCTCCCGAGTGAACCAGCGTGAGGTGTAGGCGATACCTACTGAGAATGAGGCTCCGGCAACGCCCACAAAAAGACCAAGCACCAGGAACTGCCAGTACTCGGTCGCCCTGGAGATGAGGAACAGCGGAATAATAATTGAGGTCATTAACCAGAAGTAGACTGGCCGTCCACCAAACTTATCAGTCATCATACCCAGCGGTAACCGCAAAATGGATCCGGTCAGGATCGGGGTTGCAGCCAACAGGCCGAACTGGGTATCAGAAAGATTCAATCCGGTTTTGATCGGAATACCGATGACAGAAAACATGACCCACACCGCAAAACAGGCGGTAAAACCCATCGTGTTCATGGCTAGGACCGAGAGCTGTTTCGTACGATGTGTAGGCATGGCCGGTATCTTCCTTGTTGAGTTGCAACAAACCGAAATTTTTTCTGTTTTTCGATGTTAGATTGCAGTCTACGACTCTGCCAAAGGCTTCACAATGGCATAAAACAGGTGTAAATCGGGCAAAACTACCACCATTTAGGTAGAGGGGTATATTGCGTTAATTTACTGTTAATTCAGTATTATTTCTCTTGTTTTTGCTCAACTCACAGAGCTGTCACTGCAGATTCGAGATATGAGTGGTATCACATTAAATCTATAACAGCGTGCTATCGCCATAAGGGGGTAGGGAGTAGACTCTAATCATGGTCAAGCTATTCGAAAAGTCTCTGTTGATTCGCCTAGGGCTGGCGATGGCATCCATCACTTCGCTCGCATTTCTCGGCATGTTGAGTTCGGTATTTATTGCCGAGACCTCCGAGGGACAGGCCGCGGCCATCAACCAGGCCGGCACGCTGCGTATGCAGTCCTACCGCATCGCCAGTGCCCTGACCCACTACAAGGAAGAGCAGACGCCGGCACGCCTGAATAGTGTCGCTGCGCTAAGCGAGGAGTTTGATCTGCGTCTAAACAGCAACCGCCTCACCGGGGTACTGACAAAGAACAAGGATCAGCAGCTACAGGCAAGTTATGACCGGGTAAAACAGCAGTGGGAAAAAACGATACATCCCCTGCTCAACGCCTATATTGACATCATCACACAACCCTCGCTCTCCAATGACAATAGGTTGAGCATCGACGAACTGCTCACCAATTACCTCGATCGGGTCGACCAGTTTGTTGCTGACATCAACGACCTGGTAATCATTCTGGAGCTAGAGGCGGAAGGGCAGATTCAACTGCTGCGCCTGATACAGGTGGTGTCGCTATTCCTCACTATCCTGGTGGTTGGTATTACCATGTACCTGATGAACACCAATGTGCTGGCGCCGCTGCGTGACCTGCTGGGTAGTGCCAGCGCGGTTCGGCGTGGCGATTTTTCACGCCGAACTCACTTTGAGAGTGAAGATGAGCTGGGGCAACTGGCCTATACCTTCAATCTGATGGCTGAGGATCTCTCCAAAATCTACAGCGACCTGGAAAATCGGGTGCGTGTTAAGACACAGGATTTAGAGCGTCGTAACCAGTCACTGGAGCTGCTCTACAAAACCACCCACACCCTTAGCACCCTGCCCCTGGATAACACGGTATACGAAGAGCTACTGGAAGATATTCGCACTATGGTCGGCACCGGGCAGGGTTCCATCTGTCTGGGTGAAGACGGTGCTACTCAGGCATTTAAACTTGCCTCAACGCGCCCGGATGTATTTGATCGGATCGATATCTGTAATCCCCCTCACTGCCAAGATTGTCTGAAAGGAAACGCATCGCATACCGTTGAATTGCGTCAGGACGCTAATACAATGCAACGCATCTTCTCAACACCGATTAAGGATAAAGAAAAACAGTACGGTGTACTGCTGGTAGAGGTGCAACACAACCAGACACTTGAACCCTGGCAGGAGCGTCTGTTGGAGACCGTTGCCAGCCATATCGCCATTGCCATGAACATCGCGCGTCGTCACTCCCAGGACCGTATGCTGGCACTGCTGGAGGAGCGCGGCGTGATCGCACGCGAGTTGCACGACTCGCTGGCCCAGTCGCTCTCCTATTTGAAGATCCAGGTGAGTCGACTCAATGCCGTCACACCGCCATCTGATCACAGCGAACAGATCAAACAGGTTACAGCAGAGCTACGCGATGGACTCACCAGCGCCTATCGGCAGCTGCGCGAACTACTCACCACCTTTCGTCTGCGTATGGATGAGGAGGGACTTAACCGCGCACTGGAAAAGACTGTGCAGGAGTTCGCCGAGCGTAACGCCCTTGAAATAGCGCTAGATAACCGCCTTGGCAACTGCAAACTGACCCCGAATGCAGAGATCCATGTGATTCAGGTCGTACGCGAGGCGCTCTCCAATGTCGTCCGTCACTCACAGGCCGAGCATGCCGTGGTCAGTGTTGAATATAATCTTAAAGGTGATGTCTTGGTGGCGATAGACGATGATGGCATCGGTATCTCTAG
>JADFYS010000030.1 GCA_015232955.1 Gammaproteobacteria bacterium | reverse complement strand
TGCTTTTTTAACCCTCACCCCTACCCTCTCCCGCTGGGAGAGGGAGATCAGGTGATGGGGTCTGAACGGTTACCCCTCATTTATAATATTTGCAATTTTGGGGAAGCACACTTTTTGTATTGACTGCAGTTAAGAGTATCATTTATTCTAAAACTTGTAGTTGCTCACCGTTAATTCGCGCATATCGGCTTTCTGGTGCCAGCGTTTGCACGAATGTTGGGTCTAATTTCGGCACTTCACATAACTTAACCATTACACTATGCTAAAAATTGCGATTGCCGGAACAGGCTATGTAGGTCTATCCAATGCCATTCTCCTCTCTCAAAACCATGAGGTGGTGGCGCTTGATATTATTCCGGAGAAAGTTGAGATGCTCAATCGCAGAGCCTCTCCGATTATTGACAGAGAGATTGAAGAGTACCTGCAGAGCCGTTCGCTCAATCTAAGGGCTACCCTTGACAAGGAAGATGCCTATCGCGATGCGGACTATATCATTATCGCTACACCCACGGATTATGACCCTGAGACCAACACTTTCAACACCCGCTCCATCGAAGCGGTGATTGAGGATGTTCTTCGGATAAACCCTCAAGCGGTGATGGTGATCAAATCGACCGTTCCTGTCGGTTATACCGCCTCTTTCCGGGGGGATAGCGCCCCGTTAGCCAGTGATGGTCAACCACTATTGACGACTAATCTGATCTTCTCGCCCGAATTTCTGCGCGAAGGACGGGCACTCCACGATAACCTCTACCCCTCGCGTATCATCGTAGGTGAGCAGAGTGAGCGCGCGCACATCTTTGGAGAGTTACTGTTGGAGGGGGCGATTAAGAAGGATACTCCCCTCCTCTATACTAATTCGACAGAGGCTGAGGCGGTGAAGCTCTTCTCTAACACCTTTCTCGCGATGCGCGTCGCCTACTTCAACGAGCTAGACAGTTACTGTATCTCCCACGGTCTGAATAGTCGCCAGATCATTGAGGGGGTGGGTCTGGATCCCCGTATTGGTGACCATTACAACAACCCCTCATTCGGTTATGGCGGCTACTGTCTGCCCAAGGATACGAAGCAGCTTCTCGCCAATTATCGTGATGTCCCGCAAAATATGATTCATGCGATTGTCGAAGCCAACGCTACGCGCAAAGACTTTATCTCTTTTGATATCCTTAAGCGCAATCCTCAGGTGGTGGGGGTCTACCGACTGGTGATGAAGGCGGGTTCTGATAATTTTCGTACTTCTGCTATCCAGGGAATTATGAAGCGACTTAAGGGGAAAGGGGTCGAGGTGATTGTCTATGAACCGACACTTAATGAGGATGAGTTCTTTCACTCTCGGGTGATCCAAGATCTCGATAGCTTTAAACAAGAGTCAGATCTCATTATTGCCAACCGTCTTCACGACGACATCAGTGATGTCAGTGCAAAAGTATATACTCGGGATCTCTTTGGTAGTGACTAAACGGAACTATCACCAGAGGTTTTATTCACGCCTTGTATCAAACTCAGGTTAATCCTGAACACTAGAGTTGATCGCAACGCATCTCTATCCATATGGTGATTATGCTATGAAATTTACCATATATCATCTTCACCTTTTGGGTGAATTACGCTGAAGATCATAGATTTATGACGGCAAGCGATCATCAACCACCGCGGGTCAGCAGTCGGCTTGCCGCAATTCTCGCTGCAGATGTGGCCGGCTACACCCGCCTGATGGGGGACGATGGGCAGGCCACCCTTGCAGCGTGGTGGGCCTCCCGTTCTGAAGTGATAGATCCCGAGATAGCGGCCCATCAAGGACGGATCGTCAAACATACCGGTGATGGCTTTTTGGTGGAGTTCGCCACCGCCTCGGCGGCGGTTGCATGTGGGACAGCCATTCAACAAAGGTTGACAGATCCATCCTGGATCCGTCAATACCCCGACTTTCTCTACCGTATCGGGATCAATATCGGCGAAATTGTTGCCGATGATGAAGATGTTTACGGCAATGGCGTCAACCTTGCGGCTCGCATTATGTCACTGGCAGAGCCGGGGAGTCTCTGGATTTCAGCCAATATCCATGAGCAGCTCTCCGGTAAACTCCAACCATCTTTTGAAGATACCGGCAACCACTGGGTGAAAAATGTAGACCATCCTCTCCACTGCTTCCGTCTGCTGACCGGCCGACAATCACCACAGAAAAAGCCGGGGAGAGCGCTCGATTTTGGGCCACTCTCCCTTCCAGAAAAACCGTCTATTGCCGTGCTCCCTTTTGAAAACCTGAGCCGGGATCAGGATCAAGAGTTCTTTTCTGATGGGATTGCTGAAGAGATTATCACCGCCCTCTCCCACTTTCGAGAGCTGTTTGTCATCGCGCGTAACAGCTCTTTCTGCTATCGCAACACGCCACTGGATGCCCGTAAAATAGGCCAAGAGCTTGGGGTGAAGTATCTCCTAGAGGGGAGTGTCCGCCAGGCAGCGAATCGTGTTCGGGTCACCATTCAGCTGATTGAGGCAGAGAGTGGCAACCAGATCTGGGCCGAGAGGTACGATCGCCCCCTCGATGATATCTTTCTTGTTCAGGATGAGATCACCGCAGCGGTGGTCACTGCTGTCGGTCGCAATATCACCCTCTCTGAAGCGGAGAAGTCTGCCCGCCATCAGCCAAGAGAGATGGGGGTCTGGCAACTCACCGCCCGGGCCGAGTGGTACATTAACAGCATGGATCGTGATAGTCTCACCCGAGCTCGTGAACTATGTCTGGAGTGCATCCGCCGCTATCCCGCATCCGCTCCCAGTTACAGTCTGCTCGCCTTTATCTCTGTGGTGGAGAATCTCTACGGTTATAACAGCTTTAGCCCAGAGAACCCGCCCGAGAGGACCATCGAACTTGCACGCAAGGCGATGACCATCGATAGCGATGATGAGCGGGCGCGAATCTACCTCGCCTACTCACTCTGGGTCATCGGTCGACATGATGCTGCCCACCAAGAGGCGCAGAGCGCAGTTAAGCTCAATCCGAACAGTGCCGCCGCCTTCAGCGCCCTCGGTATCGTCCACGCCTACTCCGGTAGTGACGGCTATGATCAGGCGGTCGTTCTCCTCGATAAGGCGATGCGCCTTAGCCCGAGAGATCCCTTCCTTGGCTACTGGTGTATGCACCGTGGGGTGGCGGAACTGCTCAGTTTTCACCTAGAGGCGGCAGAGGCGTGGTTTAGGCGCTCTCTTCAGCAACACGCCCAGTTTCTTAGCCCTTTACGGCTGCTGGCCGCCACTACCGCCCACCGACAGAAGATAGAGAAGGCGCGACAGATGATACGGCAGGTCGAGACGCTTGAGCCAAGTTTTAACCTGCAGCAGTACCGTCAGCGGGTAGCGCCCGCCTTTCGTCATCAAAAGGACTTTGACTATATTGTTTCAGGACTGCAACTTGCCGGTGCCCGTGAGCGTTGACGGCTGTTGGTAGGAGAGCAGCCACGCCCTAAACTCCGCGGCTGGAAGCGGTCTGCTAAAGTAGTAGCCCTGAATGAAATCGCACTCTAGCTGTTGCAGTAGCTGGAGTTGGTCCAGCTCTTCCACCCCTTCTGCCACCAACTGCAGACCGAGATTTTTCCCCATGGAGATAATTGCCCTCACCAGGGCTTCATCTGTCCCCCCTTCGCGCAGCTGTCCGATAAAGGAGCGGTCAATTTTGAGATGGTCTACCGGAAAGTGTTTGAGGTAACTAAGGGAGGAGTAACCGGTGCCAAAATCATCAATAGAGAGCTTGACCCCCAGCCCCTTTAGATCCAGAAATAGTCGCGCCCCCACCTCTTTATCACTCACCAAAAGGGTCTCTGTAATCTCTAGCGTCACCTGAGACGGTGGAAAGGCGGAGAGCTCAAGAATAGAGGCGATGGTGCCGACACCGCACCCCTGTTCAAACTGGGCGTTGGAGAGATTCACCGCAATATTGAGTGGAGGCATCGAACTATCCTCAGCCCAGATTTTGCCCTGTTCACAGGCGGCCTGCAGCACCCAGACACCGATGGCGCCAATGATATCGCTCTCTTCTGCCAGCGGGATAAAGACCGCAGGAGAGACCACCCCCAGAATCGGGTGGTTCCAGCGCACCAGCGCCTCTACCCCGAACAGCTCACCACTCCCAGCCCGAATCACCGGCTGGTAGTAGAGTTCAAGTTCAGCGTTCAGTACGGCTTTACGCAGCTCTTTTTCCAGTTTCAGCCGCTCTCCCACCTGCTTCTGCATCTCTTCGGTAAAGAAATGATAGCGGTTTCTACCATCCTCCTTCGCCTGAGACATCGCGATGTCGGCGTTCGAGATTAAGGTCTCGGCACTCTTGGCGTCATCGGGATAGAGAGCGATCCCGATCGAGGCGCCGATAAAGATCTCTCCCCCTTCAAGATGATAAGGTTGACCAATAGAAGAGGTGATCTTATTGGCAACCAGAGCTGTATCTTCTATATCTTCGACATCTTCAAGAAGGACGACAAACTCATCACTTCCGAGGCGACTAATGGTGTCTCCATCGCGCACTACCGCCTGAAGACGGCTGGCAACAGACTGTAGCAGCTGATCGCCACTGGAGTGGCCAAAGGCATCATTGACCCCCTTAAAGCGATCGAGATCGATAAACAGCAGTGCCATCCGTCTACGATCCCGTTTCATCATCACCATCCGATGTTCGATGCGGTCCAGTAGCAGAGAGCGGTTGGGTAAGCCGGTGAGTTGATCGTAATTTTCACGATAGGTGAGCTTCTCCTCAACCTCTTTACGCTGTGTGAGATCACTAAATACCGCTACATACTCCCGCACCTCTCCCGGAACCGAAGCGATTGAGAGCCATTGAGGGTAGAGGGTTCCATCCTTGCGCTTATTCCAGATCTCACCACTCCAACGCCCCTCTTCGACAATTGCCTGCCACATCTGCGCATAGAACGACGCCTCTTGCCGCCCGGAGTTGAGGAGACTGGCGTTGTGCCCCAACACCTCATGATCGCTGTAACCGGTGATCGCCGTAAAAGCGGGGTTGACACTTTTAATGGTGCCGATGCTATCTGTTACCATAATCCCTTCGGATAAGGTGGCAAAAACGGTGGAGTGGATCCGCATCTTCTCCGCCAGCTGTCTACTCTTGGTAATATCCTCTTTTATGGCGATATAGTGGGTGATCTCCCCATGCTCATCGGCGATACCAGAGATCGAGGCGTGCTCCCAATAGAGCGTTCCATCTTTACGACGGTTGTGGAACTCACCGTACCACTCTCCGCCAGAGGAGATGGTGCTCCAGAGCGACTGGTAATCTTTCTGATCCATATCGCCACTTTTGAGAATTCTGGGGTTCATCCCCACCACCTCTTCCGCACGATAGCCGGATGCCTCTTCAAACTTGGGGTTTACATACTCAATGACCCCTTTGCGATCGGTAATGATCACCGCCACCGGACTCTGATGGATGGCGTGTTCCATCTTCCGCATTTTGAGTTCGTTCTGCTTGGTCTGGGTAATATCGTTATGTATCTCAACAACTCCACCCTCATCGGTGCCACTGCGCGTGACCAAGAGCCAACGGCCTCTACCGGTCAATTCATAATAACTGGAGGGTGGCGAGGCAGTGGTCGAAAGCCTCTCACCATCGAGCGACACCCTGTGACTCTGTCCTGCCTGGTGGATCGCATCGGTTAACCGTTGTTCACTACAGCCGAGCGCCAGCACCCCCTTTAACCAGGGATAGAACACCTTCACCCGATCATTGAAGATCTGCAACTGATGATTCTGATTATAGAGAAGAAATCCCTCCGGCATCGAATCTACCGCATCCTGGAGCCGTTTATGCTCCTGAAATAGTTTTTGCTGTGCATGATGTAACCGCCGGGCAAGCCACCAGCCACCCACAAGAAGAAGCGCAACCCCACCCAGCAGAAGAAGTGATCGCAGCTGGGCAGAGCGCATCTTCGCCGTCTGTTGTCCCTCGTGTCGCTCTCTTAGCTCTTCCAGATAGAGATGGCTATCGATCTGATGATACTGCTGCCGAAGCTGCTGGAGTCTGACCACACCCACCAGCGTCTGACGGAGATGGGTCAACACCGGTCTGAACTCCGTTTCGAATGCGCTAAAGGTGAGTAGTTGCTGTGAGAACTGTCCGAGGTCACGCTCTATCCGCTCCTGATCTGCGTCGAGAGAGAAGAGGGTGTAGTTATAGATGTGGTTGACCAGAAGCAGGGTCTGGCCCCAGAGCGGGAAACGCTCGAAATTAGCGCTCTCTCCCCTCTCTTCCAATAGGGTCGGCAGATAAAACAGCTCATTGCGAACTGTCGCCGCAACGGTCTTAATCTCTTCGATCAGCTCCAGCTCCCGGTTACTTCGGTCAAGATACCCCTGGCGCCACTCTGCTGGCATCACCTCCGCCGAAAACTGAAAGATCTCGTGCCGCACTTGGCGCAGTCGAAGGGTCAAAGCTGTAATCTCATCATAATTGACGACCCGCAGCGAGACGATTTCGGTCACCCGGTTATCGATCACCAGATCCAGCTCCACCGTGTTATGGATCAAATCTTCGTGTTCAACATGGATCTGATAATTTCCCTGCTGAGCGTAGTTGGCCACCATGGTCAACAGCACCAGAAACAGTAGCAGTGGCAGAACTTTATCAAGAGAGGGGAGAGAAAATCTCTTCATTCCAACAGCGGGTGTTGCCCATGCAGGGCGCTGATAAAATCGACAATATCGGAGTTATTGCGGGGTGAGAGGGTTCTCCCCAACTGATATTTGGCCATGATATCCACCGCCTCTGCGAGGGAGCGGACAGAGCCATCATGAAAGTAAGGCATGGTCTTTACGGCAAGACGCAACGACGGCACCTTAAACGAGTGGCGATCACCCTCATCCCCGGTGACATTAAAACGCCCAAGATCCGAGGGGGTTATCTCTCCGCCCCGGTCGAGAAAATAGTTACGCATCGTCCCCATTTTGGCGTACATATTTCCCCCCACCAGTCGCCCCTGATGACAACTGATACAGCCGTATTGAGTAAAGAGACGATAGCCCCGTAGCTTGGCGGGGGAGAGGGCGTCGCGCTCTCCCCGGAGCCAGCGATCAAAGGGGGCGTCCATAGTCACCAGTGACCGTTCGAAGGTTGCAAGCGCCTGACGAATGGTCTCTGCGGTCAACCCTTCGGCAAATAGCCGCCTGAACTGCGCGACCAGGGGCTGATCGGATGAGAGGCGCTCTACCACTTCGCTCCACTGCGCCCCCATCTCTATCGGATTGGCTACCGGACCTGCGGCCTGCTCCTCCAGCGTTGCCGCCCGCCCATCCCAAAACTGGACAAAATTATAGCCGCTATTAAAGACGGTAGGGGCGTTAATGGTTCCCACCTGCCCTTGGATGCCGATAGAACTCACGCGCTGATCCACACCACTCAGGGCCAGAGAGTGACAGCTGGCGCAACTAATGCTGTCATCCCCTGAAAGACGGGGATCATGAAACAGCGCTTCACCAAGTGCGACCATTTCAGGGGAGAGCGATTGCTCTCTAATCAGGGGGGTAATCGGTGACAGGGTGGTCTCAGCGGCCTCCAGAGGAGGGACAAACGAGAGCAGCAACAAGATCACCCCATAACCACAGCATCTCCTGCCCCTTGTCTGGCGCATCCCTCTCCTCCTCAACTTCAGTCGTGTGACAGCGTCACCACACTACGAAATGGGCGATTCCGCCCCCCTGCACACCCCGTGCGAAGTGTAATACAAACGCTCGCGGTTTCAACCGCTATTCTTGGGTATCGTCCTTACAAAGGGTGACACTCTCCCCGCCCTCTCCCTGTTCCAGAATAACATAGGCGATCGCATACTCCTCTTCATCCGCCAACGAGAGGTGGCTCCGATCCACAGCCAACGCCTGCACCACCTCTGCCCCCCGCTCATAGAAGACCAGCTCCGGTTTACCGCTTGGCAGATTGACCACCGCGATGTGGCGCAGTGAGAGTCCATCTCGAAAACCGCTGCCGAGGGCCTTGGCGGTGGCCTCTTTTGCGGCAAATCGCTTCGCTAACCACGGAGCGGCCTGTGCCGTTTCGTCAAACCGCTGCAGCTCCTCTGGCGCCAGTATCCGCTCGGCAATGGCGCGTCCGTGTCGTTGCAGCATCTTCTCCATACGCGAAATTTTGACAATATCGGTACCGATCCCGTAGATCACCTCCCGAAACGGCCACGATCCATCACCGCCCTCATCTCTTTCACTGCCGCTTGCAGACCGACAAACAGCGCTCTGGCGATAATGGCGTGACCGATATTCAGCTCACTAATCCCGTCAATAGCGGCAATCTCTGCCGTGTTGTGGTAATGGAGTCCATGCCCTGCATTCACCTGCAGACCCAGTGAACGCCCCAGCTCAACCCCTGCAATCAGGCGCTGCAGCTCTTGCTGCGCCTCTTCGGTTGAGGAGGCATCGGCATAGTGGCCGGTGTGCAGCTCAATCACTGGTGCCGCCAGCTCTGCCGCGGCCTCGATCTGTCCTCTGTCGGCATCGATAAAGAGTGAGACCCGAACCCCCGCTGCAGCCAGACGGTGACACGCCTCCCTCACCCGCTCTCGCTGCGCAAGGAGATCGAGTCCCCCTTCAGTGGTCAACTCCTCGCGCTTTTCAGGAACCAGACAGCACTCTTGCGGACGGTACTCTTCTGCCAGGGCTACCATCTCAGGGGTGACCGCCATCTCCAGATTCATTCTGGTCTGAAGGATCTCTTTAAGAAGCTCAACATCCCGCTGTTGAATATGGCGTCGATCCTCACGCAGATGGAGGGTAACTGCATCGGCTCCCGCCTGCTCTGCCTCGATCGCCGCCTGAATCGGATCGGGGTAGCGGGTACCCCGCGCCTGCCTCAAGGTGGCAACATGATCGATATTGACCCCCAACCCTATCTTTCTGGTGCTATATTCTGACATCACCTCTCCCTTCTTTAATTTGATCGCATTGATTCTCCGCCTCCATCTGCAACAGCGGGGTTGCAGCCGCAACCGAACGGCGTCGCAAGCGGATCTGATCCTCCATCATCTTTCGACTCTGTAACGGCTGTGGACCCAGATAGCGGACAAGGAGATAACGCATCAGCCGTTTCGCCTGAGACAACACCTCCTCATCTCCAGGCTGCTCCGAAATCAGGGTTCGGATAGTGGTCGTTGAGACCACCACCCCGTTACACCCGCCGACAGCTGAGGAGAGCGGGACAAATCCATCATCATAACGATAACAGTAGCGCTCTTCACCCTCGCCAGCCACCGCACCACTCAATACGGCCTCAAAGTCGGGGCAGTAGCCGATCTCGACCAGCAGGGTGCGCTCAAACAGGCGCAGTTCCCACTCAAGAGAGTCACCGCTCTCGAGATGAAGAAGGGTATGCAGGGTCTTTGAGAAGAGTTGAGGGTGGGGATCATAGCGCTCTGTTAGACGCATCAGCAGTTCATTAAGATAGAAGCCGCAGAGCAGCGCCGAACCGGTTAAAGGTGGCAGATAACCGGCTGACTCCACCGTGTAGAGCAGCGGTAGACTCCCTCGCCCGCCCCAACTCACCATAAGCGGTTGAAAAGGTTGCAGTAACCCAGATTGCGCCCCCCTCTTTCGCTGGGGTTGACGACCCTCTCCCCGTGCCATGAGTGCTACACGGCCATAATCTCTGGTCCACAGCTCAAGACGAAACCCCGCCTCCTTGAGTCGGTAGCGGTGGAGAAGGAGTGCCGGCTGCTGCTCTACCCGGAGTTCACCAGCGCCAGTGACCACCGTCACTCTCCAAGACGGTAACCGAGGCTCTGCAACATCCGCTCACTATCAGACCACCCCTCTTTCACCTTGACCCAGAGCCGCAGAAATATCTTGCACTGAAATAGCCGCTCCATATCTTTACGCGCTGCAGTTCCCACCGCCTTTAGCCCTTCACCTCTCTTGCCGATAACGATCCGTTTCTGGCTCTCTCGCTCCACCCAAATGAGGGCGCTGATGCGGTAATTACCCCCCTCTTCGGCAAACTCTTCAATCTCTACGGTGATGGCATAGGGGAGCTCTTTGCCCAGTGAACGCATCAGCTTTTCACGGACAATCTCCGCCGCAAGAAAGCGCTCACTACGGTCGGTGATATAGGCTTCGGGATAGATCGCCTCCCCGACAGGGAGATAGCGGAGAAGGCTCTTTTCCAACATCCGGCAGTCGTTCTCACGCAGCGCGGAGAGGGGGATGATCTCGGCAAAGGGGTGTCGACCAGAGAGGATCTGGAGCAGCGGCAACAGCGCCTTGCGATCCCCAACCTTATCTATCTTGTTCGCCACCAGGAGCAGCGGCCCTGAATAGCCACCGCTCCCCTTCCCCTGTTGCAACCGCTGCAGTACGAGATCATCATCGCTCTCCCAGTGGCGAACATCGACCACCATCAGCACGAGATCGACCTCACCCACCGCAGAGACGGCCGCCTGATTAAGATAACGATTCATCGCCCGTTCTGCTTTGCGATGTATCCCCGGGGTGTCGACAAAGACCATCTGAAAATTTTCGCCGTGATGGATACCGAGAATGCGGTGACGGGTCGTCTGGGGTTTACGCGAAGTGATGCTCACCTTCTGCCCCACAATATGGTTCATTAAGGTCGATTTGCCGACATTGGGACGACCGACAATGGCAATGGTGCCGCTACGAAACAGGGGCTGCGTTGGGATCTTATCCATGTTGCAGCAGCTCCAGTGCCTGCTCGGCGGCAAGCTGCTCCGCCTTGCGCCGGCTGTTACTGCTGGAGTAGATTGTCTCATCCACCCCCTCCACCTTGCAGCGAACCTTAAACACCTGTTTGTGGGCAACCCCCTGAGTGGCCACCACCTCATAAAGCGGGAGAGAGAGGCGGCGCGCCTGCAGCCACTCCTGAAGCCGGGTTTTTGGATCTTTTCCGGTTTTGCTCGGATTCAGCGCCTGCAGCTGCGCTTCAAAATGGTGGAGAATGAGCGCTTCTACCACCTCCAGCCCCCCGTCGAGATAGATCGCCCCCAACACCGCCTCAAAGCTGTCAGCGAGGATTGAACTGCGGCGGTACCCTCCGCTTTTCAGCTCTCCCGGCCCGAGGATAAGATAGTCGCCAAAATTAAAGTGCCGCGCCATCTTCGCCAGGTTATCCCCTTTGACCAGAGATGCTCGCAAGCGACTGAGCTGCCCCTCATCGGCCTGAATAAAACGGAGATAGAGGGCGTTGGAGATCACCAAGGAGAGGATGGAGTCCCCAAGAAACTCCAGCCGCTCGTTATTGTCACCACTGGCACTGCGGTGAGTCAGTGCCACCTCAAGCAGGTCAAGATCCTGAAACTGATACCCCAGATCCTGACAAAGCTTGTGGAGGGAGGGTGTCAACGAGCAGCAACCTCTTCCTGTGTACTGAATTTAACCACGAGATCGATATTTCTCCAGAAGGAGATCCTCCGTTCATAGCTGAGATCGACATAGAGGATATCCCCTTTCCGCTCCGCCTGAACCTCACTCAGCTGAATCGAGTTTAACCCCTCTACCCGAAAAAACTTCGACATTGCTGCGCGTACATCCGCCACATTGCGATAGACCTGACCACTCTCTTTAAGTTTTTGCAGCGCATTTTCCGCAGTCATATGGTCCAGCGTGGGGGGAATCACCTTGGTTGCCAACATCGCATTCGGGATCGCCAACGCCAGGATCAGCCCCATATTGATCAAAAAACCGCCCCGCTCACGCCCTCTTCTCTTTATCATCACTCTATCCCCATTCCTATTCGTCTCCAATCAATCACACTATCACTCAAACTGTCCCAATTCATCCAGACCATAACCGCCCTGCCGATAAGCAGTTCATCCGGGACAGTCCCCCAAAAACGGCTGTCACGACTGTTATCGCGGTTGTCTCCCATCACAAAATACTCATCCGGCGGTACGGTAAAACTGAAATCGAATACCGGCCGAGACGGCATCACCAGGATGTCATGTTTCACCCCGGCGAGATCCTCTTCGTAATGGTAGGAGCCGGTCTGAACGGCCCCCATACCATTGCCCACATAACGCGGCTTCTCATCCAGCGCTGCCACCTCATCGTTGACATAGAGTACCTTGTTACTGTAGGTAATGGTATCTCCCGGTACTCCCACCACCCGTTTAATATAATCCACCTCCAGATTTTCCGGATAGCGAAAGACAATGACATCGCCCCGTTGCGGTTTTCCGATCTCAATCACCTTGTGGTCAATCGCCGGCAGACGAATACCGTAAGCGTATTTATTGACCAGTATAAAATCACCGGCGAGAAGGGTCGGCATCATCGAACCGGAGGGGATACGAAAAGGTTCAATCCAGAATGAGCGCACCACCAGCACCAGCGCCACCACCGGAAAAAATGAGTGCGCCATCTCCACCAGATAGGATTCAGCACCCGCTTTGGCGATCACCTCTTCGGGGGGTGGGGGGTCACTGCGGCGCATCTCCTCCTGCTTCTGCAGCCGTTTCGGCTTCAAAAAGAGGATATCTCCGAGCCAGATCACCCCGCTAATTAAAGTAAACAGGACAAGAAAGGTTGGGAAGTCAAAGTTCATGGCATCACTCTCTGGCTGTAATCATTTGGATGTAGAGCAGCTGCTCCCCTGTTGCAGCACGGATCAACTTTTACCGACATGAAGCACCGCAAAGAACGCCTCCTGCGGTATATCGACCGAACCGACCGACTTCATCCTTTTTTTGCCCGCCTTCTGTTTCTCCAACAGTTTCCTTTTCCGCGTCGCATCCCCGCCATAACATTTGGCGGTAACATTTTTACGCAGCGCCTTCACCGTGGTTCTGGCGATAATATGGGCACCGATGGCCGCCTGTATCT
>JADFYS010000309.1 GCA_015232955.1 Gammaproteobacteria bacterium | reverse complement strand
TGTGCCTCGGCTTTGGCTTCCTGCGTCGCCCTACCTTCGGCATCCATGCCTTCGTTGCACTGCACCACCACAAACGCACCCTTCACGGTGTCCAACTGCGGATTTTAGGATTATCCTAGAAACCGCCGATGACTGCTACTCAGGTAAGGCATACCTTCCGATGGAGAGCGTGAGATGCCTCGGGAAGATTGCCCGAATCATCCATCTATGGAAGAATGGGGGCATGGCAAACCGTTCAGTAATCGATAAAGATGGCTTTCGAGCCAATGTGGGAATCATTCTCTGCAATGGTGAGAATAAATTACTGTGGGCGCGGCGTATTGGTCAGGGGTCATGGCAGTTCCCGCAGGGGGGGATAGAGCGCCACGAGACGGTCGAGGAGGCGCTCTACCGCGAACTGCGGGAGGAGATTGGGCTGGAGCCGGAGGATGTAGAGGTGGTGGCACGGAGCCGTCAATGGTTGCGTTACCGCCTGCCCAAGCGATTTATTCGCCACCACAGCAAACCGCTCTGTGTCGGTCAGAAACAGATCTGGTTTATGTTGCGCCTAACCAGCAGTGAGGATCGTCTCCGTTTTGACTGCTGTGAAGTGCCGGAGTTTGATCGCTGGCGCTGGGTCAGTTACTGGCGACCACTAGAGGAGATCATCTTCTTTAAGCGACGGGTCTATCAGCGCGCACTCTCTGAGTTTGAGATCCATCTCTTTCCCGAGGAGGCGTCTCCGCCAGAGGCGAATGATCCCCAAGAGCAGCAGACGCTCTAATGTTGATGAAATTCACAACACTGTGCTGAAATTTCTCCGCAGCATCATCCAAGAGGTCAATCGCGCTGAAAATATCGATCAGGCGCTCACCATTATCGTCACCCGGGTCAAAAAGGAGCTGAGTGCGGACGCCTGTTCGGTCTATCTTCTCGATCACCGAAACCCGGATAGTGACGGCAGAGAGACACTCATTCTTTCGGCCACGGACGGTTTGCTTCCACAATCGGTGGGGGAGGTCCGCCTCAAATTTGGCGAAGGGATTGTTGGTCTGGTTGCGGAGCGGGCAGAGCCGATCAATCTCGCCTCGGCAGCTGAACACCCCAGTTACAGCTACTTCCCCGAGACCGGTGAGGCGAAGTTTCACGGTTTTCTCGGGGTGCCGATCATCCATCACCGTCGGGTATTGGGCGTGCTCGTACTTCAACAGCAGCAGGAGTCCCACTATAACGAGGATGATGAGACCCTGTTAATAACTGTCGCGGCGCAACTGACCGGAGCCATTGCCAGTGCTGAGGTGAGTGGCGGGGTCTCTGCCCAAGCCGATCGACGCCGGGTAGAGCGGAAACCACTCCACGGTATCGCGGGTGCCCCCGGCATCGCCATGGGGCGGGCGGTTCTGGTGGTGGCGCAGCTCACCTTCGATGTGGTGGCAGAGCGGACTATCCCTGACGAAGAGGTTGAGGTGGAGCAGCAGCGGCTGCGGGTTGCGATAGAGGCGGTGAAACAGGATCTACTGCAGATGGAGAGCAACCTCGACGGGCAGCTGCTCCTCAATGACAGCGCCCTGTTTGAAGCGTACCGCATGATCCTCGATGGGGATAGTTTTCGGAGCCGTATTCTGGAGGAGATCGCAACCGGTGTCGCCGCACCCGGGGCGTTACGGCGCGTTGTCACCTCTCATGTTGAAGCGTTCAGTAGCATGGAGGATCTCTACCTTCGTTCAAGGGCGGAGGATATTCTTGATCTCGGTCTCCGCCTGCTCACAAAACTACAACCGAACGAGGCACCGAAACAGAAGTACCCCAAAAACACCATCCTGGTAGCCGATATTGTTACCGCTGCGATGTTGGCAGAGGTACCCATTCGCCGTCTGCAGGGGATCGTCTCTCGTCGCGGTTCCGGGACCTCTCACACCGCTATTCTCGCCAAGGCGCTCGGGATCCCTGCGGTGCTTGGTGTCGATGAACTCCCTCTCTCTCGAGTCAATGCGCTGGAGATGATTGTCGATGGGAACCAAGGTGAGGTCATACTGCGTCCGACCAAGCAGATCAAAAAAGAGTATCGCCAGCTTCTGAACCAACAGCAGCAGCAGGATAGCGCCCTGGAGGCGATCTATCAGTACCCGGCGATCACTGCGGATGGCATCAAAGTGCAACTTCTCGCCAATACCGGGTTAATGGCTGAACTGCTGGAGAAGGAGCGTTCGCAGACCGATGGTGTCGGCCTCTATCGTACTGAATACCCCTTCATGGTGCGGGATCGCTTTCCCGGTGAAAAAGAGCAAGTTCGGGTCTATCGTAAGGTGCTGCAGGAGTTTCACCCACTACCGGTGACGATGCGTACGCTCGATATTGGGGGCGATAAGGCGCTCCCCTATTTCCCGATGGTAGAGGACAACCCTTTTCTTGGTTGGCGCGGTATCCGTTTTACCCTCGATCACCCCGAGATCTTTCTCGCCCAGTTGCGGGCGATGCTTCAGGCCAACGCGGGCCTTGGTAATCTGCGCATCCTCTTTCCTATGATCTGCACTCTGAAGGAGCTGGATGACTCTCTGGTCCTGCTCCACCAGGCGCAGGAGGAGTTGCAGCAAGAGCAGGGGATCACCGAACACCCCGAAGTAGGGGTGATGATTGAAGTACCCTCCGCGGTCTATCTTCTGCCGCAGATCGCCGAACGCGCCGATTTCATCTCGATTGGCAGCAACGATCTCACCCAGTACCTGTTGGCGGTGGATCGTAATAATGCTCAGGTCTCAGAGCTTTATGACTCGCTTCACCCTTCGGTGATCCATGTCCTGAAATATATCACCGATCAAGCTCGGATAAGTGGTATCGAGGTGAGTGTCTGTGGCGAAATGGCAGGTGATCCTGTTGCCGCTTTTCTCCTCCTCGGTCTGGGGATTACCCGTCTCAGTATGAATGTGTCGAGTCTGGCCCGGGTGAAGTGGATGATTCGTAACAGCAGTCAGAAGAGAAGTCGTGAGGTGATCCCTGAGCTACTCCGGCTCGATAGTGCCGATGCAATCAGAAAGCGTCTCCTCGAGATCTCGCCCCACTAATCTCCATTGTCTGATTGGGGGGGGAGCAAATGGATCGTGAACTGCTGCTGGAACAGTTTTGCAGACAACAGCGTCTGCCGCCAAACTACCTGATTGGTGCACGGAGATGGTTTCTGCCGCTGGCAGAAGTGTTGCAGGAGGAGAGTAGGGGCGGAGCGCGACCACTTATTGTCGGTATTCACGGCTGTCAAGGCTCTGGTAAAAGCACATTGACCCTACTGTTGCAACAGATCCTCACCACTGATTACGCGCTTCGGGTAGCCACGCTCTCTCTGGATGACTTCTAC
>JADFYS010000308.1 GCA_015232955.1 Gammaproteobacteria bacterium | reverse complement strand
TACGGTGTTGGGGTTATCAAAAATCTTACCCATAAAGTCACGAACAAAGCGTTCGGTGATCCGATAACCGAGGCGACTGGCAAGAACCTGTCGTCCCTGATGTTCAAAGTCGGCCACCGGTTCAAGATAACCGTTGGCGATGAGATAGGCCGGTTTGCGTTCCCACACCTTGAGCCGAGACCAGATCTCCGGTACCAGGAGGCTGATATCGTGATCAACCCTCACTTTAGAGCCGACATAGCCGGCAGAGGTGGAGTATCCCGCATAACCGGTAATGATGAAGGAGACCAAGGCGTTATTGAGATCGGCTGTCGGTCTCAGCGCATTAAAAGGGCCTTTGGTTAGCGCCCCCTCACTCCCGGCACCGGTGGTACTAGGGGATTTTCCGGTGAGGGAGCAGATATAGTCCATAAAAAGTTCTGGTAGCTCCTGATAGTGAATGGGGTTATAGACCGCCAGTGGTCGTACTCCCGGCTCTGGTGGATTATTCCGTCTACCCGAGAGAACGGCATCTACCGGAGTACAGATTGGATGGTCAAGAGGGAGCTTGCGCTGCATCCTCGCCCCCATAATCGCTGCATATTTTTGCGTGGGTCGTACCAGATCAGGACGAATCTGGAGGTAACGGGGGTTTTTGGAAGGGGCGCCATCCACCAGACGAGGGTGAGCTGATGAGACCACATACCTCTTCTTTTTCTTCGCCGTTTTGGTGAGTAACTTGCGCATCGGATCGGTAAAGTTGGAGATGGTAAAGGTATCCTCGACAATCTGCTGTAACTTCGCGCCAATGAGTGGTTCGTAGTTGGCGACAAAGTTGCCCTTCGCTGCCATGTCGCTCTCTGTCTGCTTATCGTAGCCGGGAATCACCGCGTCGTCTGGTCGCTGAAAGAGGCGATATTCGCAGTTGTGCACCAGCTTGGTACTGCTTAGTGGGTCTTTAAAGGTGACACACTTATCGAGGAGTTTTACCGGGACGACGACCGAAGTGCTGATATCGTCCTCCATCTGAATCTTCTCTGTCGCGATAAAGTCTTGCCGAACCTTAAAGGTGCGCCATTTTTGGTTTTGGTCAAAACCGACCCGAAGATAGGTTCCGACAATACGGCGATCATCCAACTTTAGCTCATGGCCGGGACGACCATCAATCTCGTCGACAGAGACATGGGATCTCCAGTCTCCTTCCCATGACTGGCGATAGAAACGCTTAATGAGAAAGGCCAGGGCCTGAATCCGGGGTGGTATTCCATTGATCCACTGGTTATATTCATCGGTACAGCTGGTAGAGGGCATGAGGAGTTTGATAAAGGAGCCGAGACTTCGTTCAGGGCTGAGAGGCTTGCGGCTAGGATCGCGATCCTCATGCTCAAATCCCGGATTGAAGCGATCACTGTAATCCTTCTCAAAGATCTCCTCCAGGATGATCAGATCTTTTTCGAACTCATCGACAAACATCGGGCCGTAGATGGCGGCATCATCAAGAGATTTCGAGATCTCCGACTTCCCCCCTCCAGAGACGGTGCTCGGTTTATGGCAGAAAGTCCCTTCGGGATCGGTACCGATCAAACGCCAGGTTGGGGCGCCGGGGTGCTTCTGCATCTCTATCTTGTAGCCGTTGGGCTGGATATAGGTGATTCCGGGGCGAAGAGGGATCTGTTGTCGTTCGCCACCACTCCGCCACGAGATAATCTGGCGGTTGAGATCCATGCGCAGATCTTGGGGGACATAGTAGATATTGGGATGGAGGCGATCAATGGCGTACCCCTCCGCCTGCACCATCATCACCTCACCGTAGCGCTGTACCACCTCATCAAAGCTAAACCCCTCTTGACGGGTACGGCTATCGACACCGTACTCCTCACCATGGTTGCGTCGCTGGAAAGCGAGTGCGCCTCCGGCGTGCTCCTCCTCCGCCAATCCGTAGAGGTTAGCGGCAAAACTGATCTGGGTCTTGACCTCTTTTTTGCAGTAGCCGAAATAGTTATCCGCAATAATGGTGACAATCACCCCAGAGATATCGCGTGCGGTGAGTTTAAAGGCGTCGCCACCATTATAGCGCTCATCCTCACTACGCCAACACATCCCCTGCTCTCGCTGCAGCTCTGTGGCGTCCTCCCATCTCGGCAGCCCCAACTCACTCTTGGTTAAAGAGACCAGGTGGGGGGCGAGAATGACACAGCCGGTGTGGCCGCTCCAGTGGTCAACATCGAGCGCAGCGTTAAACTGGGCGAGGTTGGGGTTGCCGCCATTGCCAAAGATGCTCTCAACAAAGTCTAGGTTACTGACAAGATTACCCGGGGCAAAAAAACGGATCTCCATATTTTTCTCACTCTCAATCCCCGGGATCTCGGGACAGATGGTGGGTCGAAGAAGGAGAGAGACAAAGATCTGTGCCGGCTCTGGTTGGTTGGCGGAAAACGGCAACAGCAGTAGCTCTTCAGGAGGTTGTAACGCCCGTTCGAGCATTGCACCGAAAACGGCCTTGGGAACAGATTTTTTATCACTCGGAATGGGGAGTCCCCCCTCAGCGATGTGAAATGAACCCTGCGTCGTTCGACGATCACTTGCCGGGTTATGGAGCACCCCCTGAGCGACACGATAGCTGGAGACGATATCCGAGACAAAGCGGTCGCTCTCAACCGGCAGCGAGAGTTCACGAGCGATGCCATAACGGTCGAGAATAAAGGTTTGGCTCGGCAGTTCAGGGATCTGCGCCATCCCGGTATCTGCAAGATAACGGTTAAGAAAATCCTGAATCCGTTGATCAGAGGGGCAGAGATGATCGGCCAGAAGGCGGGTCTTGGCACGATAGGAGCGAAGGAGATCTTGTGCAGCGGCTATCAGCTCTCCCTCGCTATCGATATTCGATGTAGGTTGCCCCGAGGCGGCGAGGATAAGGTTTATATAGAGTTGCAGCTTTTTTCGATCTTCGATGACAGCCTGGCCGGCGCTGTCCAGACCCAAAATTCGTGTTAAATCCATGGGATTCCTCTGTGTGTAGTTGTGATGAAGCCAGATGAATAACCACTCTATTCAAGGCGTTCATAACGGAGAAAAGTCTCGCTTATCGGCTTTCTGAAACCAGCGTTGCTGTTATCTTGGGTAGCGTTACCGTCCCAGCTCTGGTCGGTAAATATGGTTAATTATATTTCTTTCTGCATCCAGCTGATAGAGATAGTTGACCCGCTCTGGCATCACGGCAAGGGAGTGTTCAGTGAGTCTTTGAAAAAGTTGAATAAATCGTTTCATCTCTAAGCGAGTGATCAGTCGTCTTCCGCGTCCCTCTCTCCCACTACTCTCTGTTGAGAGTCGCTGTTGCAACTTATCTTCCT
>JADFYS010000307.1 GCA_015232955.1 Gammaproteobacteria bacterium | reverse complement strand
GTGGACTGTGAATATTAGATTCGGGATCGTTGCTCTTCTACTTCTTGGTCTGAGTGAGGTGGTGACTGCAGTTGAGGGTGGCGCCGATCACGCTGCACCGCTGGCCGTGGTGGAGAGTCCCCGTTCAGAGACGGTATTGGCACAACTGACCGAGATTCGGGATCAGATTGCAGAGCGGCGTCAGGAGCAGTCTGAACTTAAGAAAAGGCTTGAGCGGGAGCGGGGTGAGGAGGAGATCGCGGCGATTAACCGGAGATTGGTGGAACTCCCCCCGATGCTTGAGTCTCTGGGGCACTCTTTTGAACAGTTGGCAACAGGGGGGATCGATTTTCGGACCCTCGAAAATCCCCCTTCTAAATCGTTTAACTGGAAAGATGAGCTGGTACTGATTGCAGAACCGATCCTCGGTAGCCTCCGCTCCATTACCGAAAAGCCGCGCAAGATAGAACATTTTCGGACCGAGATCGCTATTCGTGAACAGCAGCTGGAAGAGGTTGAACGGGCAGAGACAGCGCTTCGTCAAAATCTTGGACAGAATCCACCAAAAGCGGTGGCGGAACGGTTGGAAGCGATCTCCCTTAAATGGCAGCAGAAACGAGAAGATATTGAGGGGAAACTAAAATCTACCCAGTATCAGATGGATCTGCTCGAGGGTGAGGGGGAGGGGTTCTGGTCGTCCGTCTCCACCTCTGTCCGCACATTTGTCAGTGGCAGAGGTCTCACCCTGACCATCGCGGTGGTGGCGTTAATTGTGGTCTGGCTCCTCTCCCGCGCCTTGCTCGCGCTCACTCGTCTGCTCAATCGTCGCAGTGGCAAAGTGAAGAGGCGCTACACCCGGGATCGGGCGGTGCTCTATATCTACCGCTTTACGACGATTATCTTTATGGTGATCACCCTGATGGCGGTCTTCTATGCCAGAAGCGATCTCCTGCTGCTGGCCATCACCTTGGTCATCTCGGTGATGTCTCTGTTGGCGCTGCGCCAGACCCTTCCCAACTATGTGAAAGAGATCCGAACCCTGCTCGATATCGGCTCGATTCGGGTAGATGAAAGGCTGGTCTATGAGGGGGTACCGATGGAGGTTAAGGCGATAAACGCCTTCGCCTATCTTCGCAATCCGGAGCTGGAGGGGGTGGTGCGGCTACCACTGGAGACTGCAACTGGGCTGATCTCCCGTCTCCCTCTTGAACGCGAGTTGTGGTTTCCCTGTAGAAAGGGGGAGTTCTTACTATTGGAGAGCGGACCTCTGGTTGAAGTGGCAAGCCAGACCCTGGAACGGGTGCAGCTACGATACCTGAATACGATCATCACCTATCCTACCGCCGACTTTATCAATCTCGCCTTTCGCAATATCAGTCGTGACGGCTTTATGGTTCCCCTCACCTTCGGAATCGACTATCGCCACCAGGCGATCTGTCTAACCGAGGTTCCGCAGCAGTTTCGACAGCGATTGGAGGCGGCGATAACCGCTTCTGATGAGTACCAACCTCACTTTGAACAGGTTTCGGTGGAGTTTAAGGAGGCGGGAGCCAGCTCTCTCGACTACCTGATCCAACTGCAGATGAGAGGGGCGATGGCCCACCGCTACCGTGCCCTTGAACGATTTATGCAGCGCACACTGGTGGCGGTCTGCAATGATCACGACTGGGGGATCCCCTTTGCCCAGCTTACGATCCATCGTGGTGACGGTTTTGAGTAGAGGTTTAGCGCGGAGAACAGTTGTGTTGCATAGAATTAAGTTGTGATAGGTCGATTGTTCGGTTCATAATAAGTTTTTTCAGAGAAGAAAGAGGAGATAATAAAAGTGATACGATTGAGTAACCGTTTTGGATTAACCGCACTGTCGGCAACAGTGGTGACCCTGCTAAGTGGTCAGGCTTCGGCTCTTCCCTTCTCATCGATGGATCCGAGGGCGCTGGGAATGGGGGGGGTTGGCGTGGCAACCGCTGATGTCACCACCGCGACCGCCTATAATCCGGCGATGTTAAGTGTGACTCCCGAGGGGGAGCGTCTCGGTTTTACTTTTCCCTACCTTGGGGTAGGTGGCTACGGCTATCAGGATTTTATCGACTTCGAAGATGCGAAGTATGTCGATAACCTCGATGCATCGATTAATAGCGCCTCCAATCTGGATCTTGCGACCGCGCAGTCGGCGACGGTAACCAACGCCTATAATCAGGTGGCTGCAGACGCACGAAAACTGAATACAGGCTTGGCAGATGTCGCTGCGGATCCTTTTGGTGTAGATGTGGGAAGTGGTTTTGTCGTGGCGAGAACGAGTCGGGAGCTGGGGTGGGGGGTGAGTGCCGGCGCCGGAGGCTTTATGGCGGGGACGATCGCTTATCGAGATTATGCGGATATTGAAAAGCTGGCAGAGGATGTTGAGACCTTTGCCGAGTGCTACGGTGTTGCCAGTGGCGTGGTGAGTTCCGGGGCAACGGTGAGCACAGCCAGTGCAGCCACTGTAAATTCAGTCGTGGATTGTAATACCCGTTTGAATAACATGAATTATGTCGCGGGTCTGAATGATCCCAACCCGGGAGAGGTGACCTATGATACGGATCAGGATCTTGATTCAGAGCTATTTCTTACCGGTGTTGTCCTGGTCGAGGTGGGGGTATCCCTGGCGACGGAGCGGGTGATCTCCGGACAGAGCTACGGTTTTGGTGTCACCCCAAAAATGGTCTCCGCCACGGTGTTTGAGTATAACGCCAATGTCAACACCTCTGATTCGGATGATGCCACTGGTGATGATTACTCGACAGACTACAGTAACTTTAATCTCGACCTCGGGATGACCACCTCTTTTGCTGAAGGGTGGCGTGCCGGACTCACCATTAAGAACCTGCTCGCTCAGGAGTATAACTTCCAGAATCGTAATCCAGCGGGAGTGATGGTGGATACCGGGCGTTCGGTTGAGGTCAAGCCCATGGCTCGTGCAGGCGTCGCCTTTCAGCGTGACTGGTATCTCATTGCGCTCGAGATGGATCTGACCACCAATGCAGCTCCCGGCACAGGTGATGATTCGCGTCAGATCGCTCTGGGCACCGAGTTCTCCTCCTCATTTGCCAAACTTCGTCTCGGTTACAAGATGGATACCGAGGGGAGTGATCGCAACTTTATCTCTGCCGGACTCGGCTTCTTTGATGTTTTTGATGTCGCAGTCGCTTCGGGTAAGGATGAGCTGGCCGCTTCGTTTAAGTTCGGCTACCAGTTCTAAAACGCAATCTGACAGCGATGGCGCTAGCCCCTCTCCTTGGGGCAATGCTATTAAGTTAGCGTGAAATACATTAGCGTAACCATTCACTCCCCTGGCCTGTTTTAGCCCTCA
>JADFYS010000306.1 GCA_015232955.1 Gammaproteobacteria bacterium | reverse complement strand
CAGAGCCAGAGCCAGAGCCGGAGCCGAGAAGAGTTGCGTTTATCGGCTTTCTGGAACCAGCGTTTTCAGGGTTCTTGGGTATCACTTGGCAGTTGCTATGAATGATCAACAACTGCTCCGCTATAGTCGGCAGATTATGCTGCCCCAGATCGGGATCGAGGGGCAACAGCGACTCAACGCTGCTGTGGTGCTCATCGTTGGTATGGGGGGGTTGGGTGCTGCAGTAGCGACCTATCTCGCCGCTGCCGGAGTTGGGCGGCTACTGCTGGTCGATTTTGATGAGGTGGAACTCTCCAACCTTCAACGCCAAATAATCCATACCACGCCTCGAATCGGTCAGAGTAAGGTTGTCTCGGCCGCAGCCCAGATTCAGGCGCTCAACCCCGAAGTCAAGGTTGAACCTATCCATGGCAAACTGGAAGATAACGCACTGAGCTCCCTGATCCAGCGTAGTGATCTCGTGGTCGATGCCAGTGATAATTTTGCCACCCGTTTTCAGCTTAACCGCATCAGTTATCAACTATATAAGCCGTTGGTCTCCGGTGCGGCGATCCGCTTTGAGGGCCAGGTGACCCTCTTTAGTCAGGATCATCAACCTTCAAACCCCTGCTATCGCTGCCTCTATAGCGAAGAGGGTGAACTGGATCAGCGCTGTAGCACCAACGGAGTCTTTGCCCCGGTGGTGGGGATTATCGGTACTATCCAGGCCAGCGAAGCGTTAAAGTGGCTCATCGGTAGTGGCGAGAGTCTCTCGGGAAAACTGCTGCTGGTTGATGCCCTCACCATGGAGTTCAGGACGGTTCGGTTGCGCCGTGATCCCTGCTGCCCTGTCTGCGCCAAAAGGTCGCCCAGCGCCCAGATCTCCCAAACCACCGGTTGATTCGGTTATTAGAGATCAGTATTGATTACTGTTTTGAATATGACATTGGATGATCAGATCCATGAAGTAGTAGCGGTAGAGTTCGCTACTCTTGGTATGCGCTTAGAGGCACTGGGAATTGACCTGATAATTACGGCCATCCTCTTTGGGGTGATTGCAGTGGCGATTTTTGCTCTCAATCTGGCACTACCGAGCTGGTTTTATCCGCTTCTATTTCTGTTGGTCATTGAGATTCTCTTTTCCTGGCAGTGCCGTACTCCTCAACAGGGCACTTTGGGGATGCGTCAATATGGCTTGCGTCTACTTGACCTCAAGGGAGAGACCCCCTCACTGGCGATGATGCTCTGGCGAACGGCTCTAATGCTGGTGAGTTTTGCGACGGTCATCTATATCCCAAAAGGGTTTGCCCACATCTATGTTCCAGGGGAGGTGATCCCGATTGTGATCGCTGTCATCGGTGTGATCCTGGTTCTTGTCCCTTTCTATACCCCTCGTAAACAGGCGCTACATGATCTGTTGACTGGAACGGTGGTTGTGCGATCACCACAGCCGTTGGCGTCAGAGCAGAGAGTGGTAATCGAAAAACAGGAATGGAGTTATCACCGTTTCTCACCCCTCCGTTTGATGAGAGATCTGGTGCTAGTGATGACCCTCTTGATAGGGTTATTTCTTCTCCTAAGCTATGTGAATAATTTGATCGTTACGGGAAGACAATGAAAACGGGTCAATGGCCGCCATGGCCACTGTTCTCTCTCTTTGTTGCTGTAGCTCTCGGCTTTGCTGCAGTTTGGCTTGTGGAAGAGATTGATAGCAGTGAAGCCAGAACACGGCAACCAAATCTTGTTCAACAGGAAGCGCGGGTGACCTACCACTCGTCGCTGGTAATACGCAAAAAGACGAGCGGTAGCATGGGGAATAGTTACGAACTTCCCGGGGAGCGACATAGCGTGGAGTTTGAATTTCGCAATCGGGATGGGCAATTAGTTAGAAAAATGATCAATATTGACCTGTTTGAATCTCATAACCTCGAAATGTTGAACCGTAAGCGGGAGGTGGATCGTGTTAAAAATGGTCATATCTCCATCTACACCGATGCAGAAGATCCCAATTATGTGGTTCCCGCCTATGAGATCGATACTGCCCTACTCCCCCCCGACCGTTACACTTTTTATGCGTCTGGTCTCTCATTTGGCCTCTTTTTCTATTTTCTTTATGGGATGGGGTATTATCTTAAAAGAGCGCTTTTTAGCGGCTACGACCCAGATATCATCGATTAAGCAGCGCCTGAATTGAAGATCGTTTTTAAATGATTTTAAATATAATATTAGTTATCTTTCCTAAAGAAAAGTTGAGGGGTTTGAGATTTTATTTTAAGGTTGTATTTTAACCAATCGATTTATATTGTATTAATTGTCGTGAAATAATGAGGTGCTCTTGTAGGGTGGATAAGCGAAGCGCATCCACCGGCTCGGGATTTGGTGGATGCGCTGCGCTTATCCACTCTACATTGTCTGATTTTCTGGGGGGCATAACAACCTTTATGACCGTTCCTTTTCCTTAAAATATTCGCCAAATAAAAATAGCATCTTATCAATCAATTTCATGGCTTTAGCTCTTTTCCGTTCAGGCACAAACTACTTGCAAAAATCATGAACATTACCTACTACACCCACCCCGCCTGTCTCGAGCACGATACCGGCCCGGGACACCCGGAGTCTGCTCTCCGTCTGAAGGCGATAAGAGCAGAGCTGGAAAAATCGGGTGTTCTGGCGCAACTGGATCAACGGGAGGCACCTGCTGTCACTACCGAGCAGCTGTTGCGGGTTCACACCCCGCAACATCTACATCGGCTGCAGCAGCTGTTGCCGCAATCGGGGAGTGGTGCCGTTGACCCAGATACTCTGCTCTCCCCCGCTTCACTCCGGGCTGCCGAGCGTGCCGCAGGAGCCGTGGTTGCAGCGGTGGATCGCGTGCTAGAACCCAACAGTGGCTCTGATATCGCATTTTGTGCGGTGCGCCCTCCGGGGCACCACGCGGAGCCAGAGCGGGCGATGGGTTTTTGCCTCTACAACAACATAGCTGTCGGTGCCGCCCACGCCCTCCATTGGCATAATTTGCAACGCGTAGTTATTTTTGATTTTGATGTTCACTACGGTAATGGCACTGAAGCGATTTTTCGTCACGATCCACGGGTTGTTATCGCCAATATCTTTCAGCAGGATCACTGGCCCTACCTTCCTTGCGGCAGCGGCCGTGGTGATGCGAGTTCCTGCCTTGCATTCTCCGCGGGGAGTGGTGGGAAAAAAGTGCGTCAGAGTGTTGCAACGCAGTGGCGTCAGATTATAGAACGCTCACAACCGCAGCTCATTCTGGTTTCAGCCGGTTTTGATGCCCACAGTCAGGATCCTCTTGCGGAGCTGCAGCTCGAAGATGAAGACTATCACTGGCTGGGGTCACT
>JADFYS010000305.1 GCA_015232955.1 Gammaproteobacteria bacterium | reverse complement strand
GATTAGTTGGCGTAGATGTGAGGGGACGGCCAGTTGAAAATAGTAGTTGCTGGAGTGGGGACGTCGCTTGAGGTAGTGGTTGGAGGTCATGAGCCTTCATTAGTGTACATTTCTAGCACACATGAACCGCTATAGCAAGGCTTTTGTAGCATTTACAGGGAGTTAAGGGGGGTATGGCGGAGAGAGAGGGATTCGAACCCTCGGTAGGCGATAAAACCTACACTCCCTTAGCAGGGGAGCGCCTTCAGCCTCTCGGCCATCTCTCCGTAAATTGAGTCATGAACAAAATAGCGTGTATGGGTTACGCCAATGCTCAGAGGCCGAGATCATACGCTGAATTTGCAAAACGGTAAAGAGTTAATCTACCCGTTTTGGAATGAGTTAACCCTTAGCTTAATAGGTTTTTTGTTTTGTTTGGAAAACGCTCAATTCATTGTTTTTTTTGATTATTTATAATTGGCTTTCTTAGGGTATAATTGCTGTTTTTTGGCAACTACCTGAACCTAATCTCCATGGAAACAAGATACAGTCCCGATAAAATTGAGCAGCGCTGGTACCAGGAATGGGAAGAGAAGGGTTACTTTTCTCCCCGAACTACGGCTGGCAGTGAGGATCAAACCGCATACTGCATCATGATTCCTCCTCCAAATGTCACTGGAAGCTTGCATATGGGGCACGCTTTTCAGGACACCATTATGGATGCCCTGATCCGTTATCATCGAATGAAGGGGGATAACACTCTATGGCAACCAGGAACGGATCATGCCGGTATCGCAACCCAGATGGTGGTGGAACGACAGCTTCTTGCTCAAGGAAAAAGTCGTCATGATCTAGGTAGAGAACCATTTATTGAGCGTATTTGGGAGTGGCGTAATCAATCTGGGGGGACAATTACCCAGCAACTGCGACGAATGGGCAGCTCTCTGGATTGGTCACGAGAACGCTTTACGATGGATGAAGGTCTCTCCGCGGCTGTTCGTGAAGTCTTTATCTCTCTCTATGATGAAGGTTTGATCTATCGGGGTAAGCGGCTGGTCAACTGGGACCCGGTTCTGCACACCGCGGTTTCGGATCTGGAGGTGGTTTCGAGTGAAGAGCATGGGTATATGTGGCATTTTCGCTACCCTATTGCCGACGGTTCGGGTCACTTGGAGGTCGCCACAACACGGCCAGAGACCATGCTCGGTGATTCAGCCGTTGCGGTTCACCCCGATGATGAGCGGTATCAGAGCCTGATTGGAAAGCGTCTTATACTGCCGCTGGTCGGAAGGGAAATTCCAATTATTGCAGATGATTATGTTGATCCCGAGTTTGGAACTGGCTGCGTAAAAATCACCCCTGCCCACGACTTTAATGATTATGCTGTGGGGAAGCGCCATCATCTTGCGGTGATGAATGTTCTTACGATTGATGCCTGTATGAATGAGGCGTGTCCAGAGAAATATCGTGGCCTGGATCGCTTTGAGGCGAGAGATCTTATCGTCCAGGATATGAAAGAAGCTGGCTTATTGGTCAAGGTCGATGATCACAAATTAATGGTGCCTCGGGGAGATCGTTCACACTCGGTGATTGAACCGCTGTTGACAGATCAGTGGTATGTCAAGGTGAAGCCTCTGGCAGAACCGGCAATTGAAGCGGTTGAAAATGGTTCAATCCGCTTTGTCCCCGATAATTGGAAAAACACCTATTTTGAGTGGATGCGAAATATTGAGGATTGGTGTATTTCACGCCAGATCTGGTGGGGTCACAGGATACCCGCATGGTATGACGATGAAGGCAATCTCTATGTCGCCGCCAGTGAGGAAGAGGTTAGAACAAAGTATGGCTTAATGGAGAAGATCCAACTTCGTCAGGACGATGATGTCTTGGATACCTGGTTCTCATCAGCACTTTGGCCTTTCTCAACACTGGGTTGGCCCGAAGAAGATGAGCTGTTAAAAAGCCATTACCCGACCAGCGTACTGGTGACCGGGTTTGACATCATCTTCTTCTGGGTAGCGAGAATGATTATGATGGGGCTGAAATTCCGGGGTGATGTCCCTTTTAAGGAGGTCTACATTCATGGTTTAGTTCGTGACGCCCATGGGCAGAAGATGTCAAAATCTAAAGGGAATGTCCTTGATCCTATTGATCTTATTGATGGAATAGATTTAGACTCTTTGGTGATAAAGCGGACCAAAGGTTTGATGCAGCCACAAATGGCCCAAGCCATTGAGAAGATGACCCGGGAAGATTTCCCGCAAGGGATCCCTGCCTACGGGACAGATGCACTTCGGTTTACCTTTGCCTCACTTGCATCTACCGGACGGGATATCAACTTCGATCTGGGGAGAATTGAGGGGTATCGCAACTTTTGCAATAAGATCTGGAATGCAGCCCGGTTTGTTTTGATGAATGTTGGCGGTGATGATACGCCAGATACTTTTATCTCTAAAAAAGAAGAGTTGGTCTGCCAACACGCTGTAGCGGATCGCTGGATCAAATCGAGACTGCAACAGACCCTTCAGCGCGTGGAACAAGCGGTAGAAAGCTACCGTTTTGATCTGTACGCACAGGAGATTTATGAATTCACCTGGAATCTCTACTGCGACTGGTATCTGGAACTCTCAAAAATTGTTTTAAATTCCGCGGATAGCGACCCTTCTGCGCTACTTGGAACCAAGCAGACTCTGATCGAGGTCCTTGAAACAGTACTTCGAATGCTTCATCCGGTGATGCCATATCTCAGCGAAGAGATCTGGCAGCAGGTTGTCCCATACTCTGGAAGTCATGGGCCATCCATTATGCTGGCGCCTTATCCTGTATCGAACCCAGCGCTTGAAGATCAGGATGCCGAAGTGGAGATGGAGTGGTTGATGACCGTTGTGGTGGCGATTCGCAAGATTCGATCGGGAATGGAGATTTCGCCTTCAAAACGACTTCCTCTTCTTCTGCAAAACGGGTCAGATCAGGATAAAAGCTGGGCCAAGCGTAATCTAAACTCTCTGCAGTCAATCGCGCGCCTTGAGTCGGTGAACTGGTTGGAAGCTGGGGTTGAACCTCCGGAGTCCGCCACCACTCTTCTCGGTGAGCTCAAGGTGATGGTTCCTATGGCGGGTATCATCAACAGAGAAGCCGAGTTAAATCGGGTTGAAAAAGAGATTGAACGACTTAAGAGTGAGATTGCCCGACTGGAAGGGAAGCTTGCCAATCAAAAATTTACTACCAAGGCACCTGAAGCCGTGGTCACCAAAGAGCGATTGAAGCTGGGTGAAAACCGAGATGCGCTGGAAAAGATGAAAGAGCAGAAGCGGAGGTTTCAGGTAGGTTAACCTAACTTGCATGAATGATGCGGCGTC
>JADFYS010000304.1 GCA_015232955.1 Gammaproteobacteria bacterium | reverse complement strand
GTACCGACAGCAGGGGATTAGTCAGCAGCTGTTAGCAGAAGTGGAGGAGGTTGCAAGGGCGCGAGGCTGCTGCAAACTGACACTCGAGGTCCTTAGCGGCAACCCGGTGGCACAGGCCTCTTACCAGAAGTTCGGGTTCTCATCCTACAGCCTCAACCCAAAGACCGGTGTGGCGCTATTCTGGCAAAAAAATCTATAGGATGGGCCGCAAGCCGCATGAATAGTCATTCTATTCAAAGAGTTCATAACGCACCAAAATCACCCGTGGTCAATCGCTCACCCCTCAATAAAATAGGTCCCGGAATCGATTAAGCTCTCAAACATCGACAGCAGCACTTTCGCCTCGATACGGGTACCTCCGGTTTGAGGAAGTGGCATGATCTCGAGCATTATGGTGCGATCTCCCTCCTGTTCTATAAGCTCGATAAAGTGTTCAAGTGAGGTGGCTACAGGCTGTAATGGGGAGGAGGGGTCAAGAAAACTCGCAGCGAGGCTCTGATAGGGCCAGAGTGGGATGGGGTTCTGGCCACTCTCTGGAGGGAGGCTCCAGTGCGGCTGCTCTGAGCCACCCCAGATCTCTTCGGACTCCATCACCCGAGTAAGGAAATAGTAGACCTTCTCATCATCGCTCATGGTGGGAAGGGCGGAAAGTTCAGAGTCTGTCGGTTGGAAATGCATCTCTTCTACCTGTAAGTTAAGAGCGGTGGCGGTGGCGGTGGCGGTCAATACCGTCACTGTTGAGCAATTAGGAGATCCCGCCAGCCGCTTTTATGGTGGCGGCAAGGGCGCTATCCATGGTCTGGGCATGGAGTTCAAACCACCCCGGAAGCTGCTCACGGATATAGGCTCTGCCAAGGGCGATATTCCCTTTGGCTACACGGTCGTTAAAGCGCTGCAGCTCTCCCAGTACCCGCTCATGCTCTGCCGTATGTTCACGGATGGCGGGAAATCGGAACTGCTCCATCCACCCTCTTTCGGTCTCGAAGTGATCAACCGTATGCTGGAATAGTGCGGCAAAGAGGGGGATAAACTCCGCTTTGGGGGCGCTCTGTAACTGCTGTAACTGCACAATAAACTGGCGGTGGGTTGTGTCCATGGCGGCGACTCCGAGAAGGAATCGCGCCTCAAAAATTTCCGGTGTCATCGGCCTCTCCTTTTTGCTCTCTGCTCTGATGCTGCGCATCCCATATCTGCTTATAGCGGGTGTCAAGATGCGACAGCTCTTCATCAATCGTAATAAGCTGTTGTAGCTGTTTTCGCCGCGCTGTGCTGGTCATCCTCTCTTCCAGTGACCCTTTCAGCTCTTCACGCTGCTGCCAGAGGCGGGCGATCTCCTGTTTGAGTAGATCGCCAGTTGCACTACTGTTCATCTCTCCTCCGAACCGGGGTAAGGGGGATAGGTCGCAATGCGCGTATCGGTGATTGCTCCTCCGACTGTAAAGTGGTAGAGACACTGCCAGGCGGTCCCCTCCAGTCCGAGCGTGGTGTGTAGGGGGTCATCAAAAAAACAGCCGATTCCTGTGCCGCGAATGGCGGCGGCCTCGGCTTCAAGGTAGAGGATCTGACCCAGTAGCCCCGCCTCCCAGTAGAGACGACGGTACTCGGCAGGATGGTGGCTAAGGGTGGTATTAAACTCGCTCAGCATGGCGACGGTAAAGCAGCTGTTAGCGGCGATCGCCTGTTGGCACGAGAGTTTTTGCGCAGCATTTTCAGCGCGGGCACGAATTAGGTGGCGTAGCGGGAGTGTCGGGGGAAAAGAGGGAAGTCTCTCCCAGAGAAACTGCGGATTCATCGCCTGTCGCAGCGCCTCTTCAGCCTCTGGATGTCGCGGTAGGGCATAGAGTCCGGGAGGCAACCCCTCCACCCTGTGGACAAAGAGAACGAGGTGAATTCTTGATCGATAGGGCCAGGTGTTGGCGATGGGACTCTCCTCACGCGGGAGCAGCGCATCGAGGATGCGATAAAATGTATCGCTGGCGATAACCGTGGCTCCGTCAAACGCCTGAGCACTGCGTCGGGTACGGATCAGGGTCGTGGCTGCTGTGGTGCATTTTGTGGCGATTGCTGGTGGCAGCGCCTCTGCCGGTGGTGGCGGGAGGAGAGGGGTTGAGGCTACTGTCGCTGTTTCGATCTCGGTCAACAGCGGCCAGTTGAGAGCAGGCTCACCGCCCAGACGGTTCGCCTTGCCACTCCATACCCCCTCCTTTGCCGCGACAGCCAACTGCTCTGGGGTGACCTCGGTAGCTGTTGTGCAGAGTCGTAACAGTAGATCTGGACTCTCTTTTTCGGCAGAGACGAAGTCAGACTCACGCTGAACTCCTAAAACTGTCGCCAACTGTTCGCTACTACAGGGGACTATCTCCAGTTTCCAGCCGAGCACTGCAGCGGCAACCGTCAACGCACCGAGGGCGTGGCCGCAGTCGAGCTGGACATAGCGAAAGGCGCGTTCACCATATTTCCACGCCTCCCGCCAGATTACACTGGAGAGGCCGAGATAGAGAGCGGTCTCACCTACGCTAAAACAGCAGCGCTGCTCAAGTGCATGGGGTTGCGGAGCGTAGTGATAGAGACCATCGTCAAGATCGGGGATGCCGCTACTAATCAGGTAACCCTCACCGGGGTGGAGATTACCACTGGAGGGGTTACAGCGTAGTGCCCAGCGCGAATCGCCATACTCCTTCCAGGCGGAGATCCCCAATGAGAGCTCAAGCAGGGTGGCGATACTCTCCAGCTGCAGAGGTGCAGCCGACGGCGGGTTTTGGTGGAGTTGTTGCCACGAAACCGTATGCTGGTCAGCAGTGAGAGGGAGAGTGATGGTGGCAGAGCCGCTGAAGCGACGGAAAGGATCGGGCTGGTGATCCCAGTCGAGGGTCTCCGGCCCGGCAGCGTACTGCTCTAAATGGTGTTTGCTGCGCTGGTGATAGGCGTAGACCTGCTCCAGTGGAGTCATTGCCGTTTGCCGTTCTCATCAAACCGGAGTAGCTCTACCTCACCATCCTCATCACTAATCTCCGCCTGGGTGAGTCGCCCCTCTGCCGAGTAGTGGTACTGGTGACGCAGCTCTATTTCGCCATAGACCACCTTTTCACAACGCACCATCAGGCCGGCACTATCGTAGGAGGCGCAAAAGTAGGTGTTGCGGTTGGCGATGGAGTCGAGAGGGTTGACCAGGTTGAGGGGAAGGGTAACCCCACTATATGAGGCAAAGTAGCGGCTGGTGAGATCACTCTCCATACAGTTTCTCCTTCAAGTTGTTGAAGATTCGAGCGACATACATACCAATGTCATTAAGTTAAGGGTGGGGATCTCCACTACCCGATTGGCGGGACGCCGTAAACCCATCCATGG
>JADFYS010000303.1 GCA_015232955.1 Gammaproteobacteria bacterium | reverse complement strand
ATGGACGCCATCGTCAAGCCCCCATGGATGGGTTTACGGCGTCCCGCCAATCGGGTAGCGGTCATCCCCACCCTTAATTAATGACATTAGACAGCTAAGGGGCATTAACCCCCAAGATATGCCCGCTTAACCTCTCGGTTATGTAGCAGGAGATCCGCGCTATCTTCAAGCACCACACGCCCGTTTTCCAGAACATAACCACGATCGGCCACCTCTAGAGCCTTTTTTGCATTTTGTTCTACCAAAAAGATAGTCACACCTTCCTCACGAATCTTCTCAATTATCTCAAAAATCTGTCGAATCACCATCGGCGCAAGGCCCAAAGAGGGCTCATCCATCAGTAACAGCGTTGGTCTGCTCATTAACGCTCTACCAATAGCTACCATCTGCTGTTCACCCCCGGAAAGGGTACCCGCCCGCTGCTGTCGGCGCTCTGCCAATATCGGAAAATGGTCATAGACATATTGAAGATCTGCCTCCAACTCGTCTGCATCGGCAAAGAATGCCCCCATTTCAAGGTTTTCGAGCACAGTTAATCCAGGAAAGAGCCGCCTCCCTTCCGGAACAACAGCTATCCCGGATCTCATAATAGTCGCAGTCGTTTTATGCTGAATCTCTTCACCACTATAGACAATTGTGCCACTACTAATTGCCGGAGTACCGCAGATAGACATCAGGAGTGTACTCTTTCCAGCACCATTTGCTCCGATTAGAGTCACAATTTCTTGGCGATTAATCTCTAGCGAAACCCCTTTAAGTGCTTCTATCACACCATAATGAGTGTGAACAGATGAGAGCGATAGCATCTTAGGAGTCACCAAGGTAAGCTTTAATCACTTTTTCACTGTTCTGGATCTCTACTGGACTCCCTTCTGCAATCGGTCTGCCACTCTCCAGAACCACTATTTTGTCTGATATCTCCATTACCAGGGACATATCGTGTTCGATGAGGAGAACAGTAACCCCAAATTCGGTTCGTAGCTGCTCTATCAAAATTTTTAGCTCTGAGGTCTCAATAGGGTTCAGGCCAGCTGCAGGTTCATCTAAAAGGAGCAGTTTTGGCTGTGTCACCATACAGCGTGCAATCTCCAACCTTCGCTGCTGACCATAGGGTAGATTTCCCGCTTCACGATTTGCATCTTGTTTTAAACCAAGCAGTGATAGCCAGTTGCTCGCGTTCTGCAAAGCCTCTTCCTCTTTTTGAAGAAAGTTCCGACTTTTGAAAAGCCCAGACCAGAGCCTGGTATCACTAAGCGTATACTGGGCAACCAGAAGATTCTCAACCACAGTCATCTGTTTAAAAAGACGAATATTCTGAAAGGTTCGAACCAGACCGAGACGAGATATTTGATGGCTGGATGCTCTCTCTATCGCTCTCCCCATAAAGTGTATTGTTCCAGAGGTAGGGCGGTAGAAGCCAGAGAGACAGTTAAAAACGGTTGTTTTACCCGCACCATTTGGTCCTATTATGGCAACAATCTCTTTAGGTGCGATATTAAAAGAGAGTTCATCCACCGCAAGCAACCCTCCGAACTGCATTGCCAACCCTTTTACTATAAGCAGTGAGTCACTCATTGAGCGTTATCGTTCTTCTCTGGGCAGGGATTAATCCCTGAGGCCGCCAAATCATCATTAACACCATTACAGCACCAAAGAGTAACATTCTAAATTGATCAAACTCTCTCGCAATCTCTGGCAGGACTGTCATTGCAATTGCAGCAATAATGATCCCTAACTGGGAACCCATTCCACCGAGCACCACTATCGCAAGAACAATAGCCGATTCAATAAAAGTAAATGACTCTGGATTGATAAATCCTTGGCGTGCAGCAAAAAAACAGCCAGCAAATCCTGCAAAACTGGCGCCCAGTGTAAAAGCTGAAAGCTTTATCCTCATCGGATCAAGGCCTAATGAGCGACAAGCCACCTCATCCTCACGCAGCGCTTCCCACGCCCTACCCACGGGCATTCTAATCAATCGATTTATGATATAAAGAGTGAAAAGCACCAAAAGTAACGCAAGAAGATACAAAAAGATCACTTTATCTGCACTATCGTATTCAAGGCCAAAGTAATCATGAAATGTTGTTGCCCCTTCAGATGCCCGTCTTTTAAATTCAAGAGAAAAAAATGTAGGACGATTGATCCCCCCTATCCCATCAGGACCACCGGTAAGGGAGTCCCAATTATTTAAAACCAACCTTATAATCTCACCAAATCCCAGAGTAACGATTGCAAGATAATCACCCCTTAGCCTCAGAACCGGAAATCCGAGAATATAACCAAAAAAAGCTGCAAAAAGACCCGATAGTGGTAGACAGACCCAGAACGAGAGACCGAAATATTGTGACAGAAGAGCATAACTATATGCACCAACGGCATAAAAAGCTACATAACCGAGATCGAGCAGGCCTGCAAAACCGACTACAATATTCAAGCCTAAACCCATCATGATATAGATAAACGATAGCGTTGCGATATCGACGCTACCACGAGAGGAGAAAAAAGGCCAAATAAGTGCAAGAAGAACAAGAGCCGCGACAACAGCTCTTTGGTCTATTTGCTTCCAGAAAGGGGGTACCGCAGAGCTCAGTTGAGTGACAAGTGTGAGCCGTAACCGTATATGGTGATGTGAGAGTTGTATAAAAAATACAACCAGTGTCGCAATTAACACCTTCCAGCCATCCCATTCAATATCGACTCTGCCCGGTTCAGAGATAATATGAACACCAAGAATTGGAATTGTCAGTAACGCAGTGACTACAGCTGCCAAAAGCGCGTTCTTTAATTGTTCTTCTATAGACATTAGATTATATTTTCTAAAATCATGATAAATATCATCGATCTAGAAGTTTTACACCTTCTCCAGTTCAGGCTTTCCCAAAAGACCTGTAGGTCTAAAGAGAAGTACAAGAATTAATATTGAAAAAGCGACGACATCTTTATATTCGGTACTCAGATATGCAGAGGTAAAACTCTCAGCTAATCCCAGAAGAATGCCCCCGAGCATTGCGCCAGGTATACTTCCAATTCCTCCCAGTACCGCTGCAGTAAATGCCTTTAATCCAGCAAGAAAGCCGATATACGCATTTACAATTCCGTAATACATACCAACCAATAGACCAGCAACTGCTGCGAGTGCTGCACCGACTACAAAGGTGATAGATATAATTTTATTGGTATCTATACCAAGAAGATTAGCCATTTCTCTATCCTCAGCTACTGCGCGTGAAGCTTTACCAGTGCGGGTATTGCGAATAAACAGAGTCAATAACACCATAAATAGGAGTGTAACCACCGCTATCACTACTTGCATATAGGATAAATAGATCTGAAAACTAGATTCAGAT
>JADFYS010000302.1 GCA_015232955.1 Gammaproteobacteria bacterium | reverse complement strand
AACAACATGAAAATCAGGTGTCGGCCAATCGCAGAGAACCAGCAATTTTTCTTTCATATTGATTTTGACAACCTCACCTCAGATGAACTCTACCTGCTCCTTAAGTCCATAGAGCCAGACCCTGCCGGAAAATCCCGCCATCGCCTGGGCCTTGGCAAGCCACTAGGATTGGGTTCAGTCTCTCTCTCAGTAATGATGCTAAGTCTGACTGATCGCAAAAGCCGATATCAAGACAAACTATTTTCAGAAGAGGGGGGAAGAGAAAACTTCTCCAGTTCACACTGGGGTAAATGGAAAGAGAGCCAAGCAGTTCGCAATCGCTATCCTGAATTGGTTAAGTCGTCCGAAGATACCCATTATGACCGTTGGGAAGAGATCTCCGATCTGTCTCAACCCACAGTATCCAGACTGGTAGATAGAGATGCTCTGAGACAGTGGCTTCAGGGCACAAACCCGGATAATATCAAGAACAACACCTTAATCACCTACCCGGTTACCACTGATCAGATTAAACAAAAAAATATCGAGGAGAATCTTTTTAAGTGGTTTACCGAGAATGACAAATCAAAAAAGTACTCTTTGGGTAAACTGACTACAGAAGTGGAAAGTTTACCAACACTACCCACACTGATACCCCCCTCCTCAAAGAAAAAAGGGGGATATAACAATAAAAATTATCACCAAAAACCGCGCCGTTGAATCATGAAGAGACTAAGTGAGCTACCCTGGTCTCAACTACTGCCGCTCCACGCGGTCACGGTCACCCTCCGTTTTCTGCAACCGAGTCAGTTTCAGTTCTTCCACCAACCGGCGCTCACTGCGTTTCTGCGCACCCTCCTCGGTGAGAGCGATGGCTATGAGAACGAGATCACCTGTGATGCCCTGGAGAGTGGCGTCCTCGCCTTTGCCGCCGGCGATCGCTACCGCTTCACCATCTTCGCTCTCGGGGGGCGGGATCAACTGCTGCAACGGCTACTCGACAAACTGCAGCAGCTCCCCTTTAGCGCCACCGATGTCGGTCCTGACGCCCCTCTGCGTAACAATGTCGCTCTGGATGAACTACACGACCTCTGGGGGGGGCACCCCATCAGCGACCACAGCCACCTTACCCCCTATAGTGACGACAACTGGCAACAGGAGGTGACGCTCTGGGCCAGAGCACCGAGTATCACCCTCCGTTGGTTATCACCGGTAAGACTTCTCCTCCCCAAGTCGCAGCGTGACGCCGGAAACCTGAAGGGGGAGGCGCGTTTCTGTCGGCAACCGGGGGATGTGGGAGGTGACCTTCTCTATCAACGCCTCCACAGCACCCTGACCGACCTGCTGCGGCGCCAGAGTGGCCGCCATCTGGTACGCCCCGACCACCTGCTGCCCACCACCAGCGACAGCGATCTCTTCTGGGTCGATGCCCACTACCGTGATCGCGGTGGCAAACGCAACAGCATGGGGGGAATCTTGGGAAAGATCGTTCTGGGGCCGGGTGAAGAGATCCCCACCCCCCTCCTCAGCCAGTGGGTGCTGGCACAGTATCTCGGAATCGGTCAGCGCCGAAGCTTCGGCTGGGGCCGATTCCGTCTCGAATCGGCAGCGGGAGACCATGTCGCCACCCGACCGCCACGCGCCGAACCGCTACTGCAGCGCATCGCCACAGAGGAGAACCTCACCACCGCGTGGGAGGCGATCGACAGCAACCGCCGCAGCCGCCAACCCCCACCGCAACCGGAGGCAGACGACGACCAGCTCTGGGGGGATGAAGATCTCTATGAGGAAGAGACCCCGCAGCGTGCACCCGGCAACCGCCTGCAACGACTGGGGGCACAACTTGCAGGGCGCAGCTACAGCAACCCGCCACTACAGGGGGTGATCCACCACGACAACGATGGAGAGCCCCGCGCCCTCGCCATCCCCCCCTTTTTCGACCGCGTCGCCCAACGCGCCAGCAGTCAGCTCCTGGCACCGGGGCTGGATCAACTGATGTATCACGGCAGTTTCGGTTTTCGTGTCGGCCACTCCCGCCAGCAGGTTCGGGATCTCATTCAGCGCGCCTATCAGGAGGGGTACCGCTGGATCTACGAATCGGACATCAGCGACTTCTTTGACAGCGTCCGCTGGTCGCGACTGGAGACCCGCCTCGCCTCGCTCTACGATGATCTCCCGCTGCAGGAGCAGATCATGGCGTGGGTCAAGGCGCCGGTGCTCTATCAGGGTGAGATGATCCACCGCAGTTCGGGACTCCCCCAGGGTTCTCCCATCAGCCCCCTTCTCGCCAATCTTCTGCTCGATGACTTTGATGCCGACCTCGATCTCGCCGGCTTTCGTCTCCTCCGCTTTGCCGATGACTTTATCGTCCTCTGCAAGGATCGAAAAACCGCAGAAGAGGCGGCAACCGCCGCCGAACAGTCCCTTGACGATCTCGGACTGAAAACCCACCCCGACAAGAGCCGTATCGTCCATATCGACGACGGATTTCGCTATCTGGGCTACCTTTTTGTCGGTGCCCTCGCACTGGATGCCAGCACGAAAGAGGAGCCAAAAAGCGATAAAGAGAGACCCGCCCCGGTCTCGGGATGGCTGGCAAAACTGGGCCACCGCCCGGTACAACCTCTGGATGAAGGCAGGGTCCTTGCGCCAAAACCGGCAGAGAGCGACGCAAGCTGGCAGCCGCCGACACCACAACCCATGGCCAACCGCGGCTCGGTGGTGGTGATTAGCGGCGAAGCATCACAGCTAAGCAGCCGCCAGCAGCAGCTCACCGTCAACCGCAATAGTGAGGTGGTACGCACCATCCCCTGGCGACAGATTCAGGCACTGCTGCTGATGGGCCCCCATCACATCACCACCCCCGCTCTGCGTCACGCCCTGCAACAAGGGGTCACCGTCCACTTTGCCGATACCCTGGGGCGCTATCAGGGGGCGACCACAGCCAACCAACCCGCTGCCGAGGGTTTACAGTTATGGGAACTTCAGCTTCAGCGTCAACACGATCACCACGGCCAACTGGCTGCCGCCCGTCGTCTCGTCTTCAGCCGCATCCAGAGTCAGATCGAGATGGTACGCCAGCTTCAACCCGCCCCCTCCAGTGCACGCCTGGCCCCCTTAAGAGCGGAGCTATCGGCGCTGGAACAAGCCACAGACCGCCAGCAGCTCAACGGCCATGAAGGGATCGCCGCCCGCCACACCTTCGCCCTTATCGCCGAACAGCTACCGCAGGATCTCGGCTTTGACGGCCGAACCCGCCGCCCGCCGCGTGACCCGACCAACGCCCTGCTCTCTCTCGGTTACACCCTGCTCTATGCGCGCAGTGACAGCCTGATCCGCAGCAGCGGCCTGCTGCCGTGGCGGGGATTCTACC
>JADFYS010000301.1 GCA_015232955.1 Gammaproteobacteria bacterium | reverse complement strand
TGAACCCTTCGTCACTAACAGCTCGATATCATCGGGCTTTTCCACTAAAAGCAGTTCGACACTCTCCATACAAGGTTGCCACAGGCGTAATCCCTGCTGGATCTCGGCCAATACCCGAAGGGCATTGTTGGATTCAGGGCGTAGACGAAGCGCCTTGCGGATAGCGCGGTGAGCAGCTTGCAGATTCTCAAGTCGCACTTCGGTGCGCGCCAAATTAAACCAGCCGTGGTAATAGCTACGGCGGTGGCGCAGAGCTTCACGGTAGGCACTTCGTGCTAGGGCAAACGCCTCCTGTCCCAGCAATGCATTGCCAAGGTTATTCCAACCCTCCGGATAGTCAGCCTGCAGCGCGATAGCCCGGCGACAGGCGGTTTCAGCGCGACGATACTCTTTAACGCGGCAGAGCGCCAACCCCAGATTGCTAAGGTGAACCGCACTATCCGGTTGGCGACGCACAGCCTGCTGAAGTAGTGGAATAGCCCGGGCTGCTTCTCCCGATTGGAGCAGCGATTGCGCCTGAACCTCGGGCGCAATGGATGGAGTTAACTCTCTATTCATACCTATCCACTCCGCCACATTTTCATTTGTGCATTGACGACATCCGGGGTCAGTTGTTCGCCCTCCCACGCCAGCTTGCGAAAGATATCACCGGTGAGCCACTTTTGGCCAAAGAAGAGGGCATCTTTCACCTTCTGCTGCTCCAGTGGACTATTTTCTGTGGGACGGGAAGCACCGCCATGCTCATGTTCCCCTCTGGCTGCGCCGACCCGCCACGCCTGCCAGCCCCGACTGCGGGCGGTAAAGCAGTAGTCGGCATCACTACAAAGAAACTTCATATTGCGATCCAGCAGGCCAATCTCCTCCACCATCTCGCGCCGGAACAGCATACAGGCACCATTGAGCCAATGCACCTTCTCATCGTAGGCAAGCTCATCAGCCGGTTCTACCCGGGAGATCCCCCACGGAAACGCCTGTAAACCACCACCATACGCCAACTGCTGCGGATGATTGGCGATAAGTTCGATCGGCCCGGCGATACCACACCGGGGGTGAGACTGCATAAACCGCCACATCTGCTCAATGCAGTCGGGGGCGAGATACATATCCTGATTCAAAATCAGCACCGCCTCGTTATCGCTACGCAAAAAGTGGCGTAACCCCTCATTAATCGCCGCAGTAAACAGGATATTATCGTCACTGTTATCACGCACATAGATATCGACCGGAATGGTTTGGGCTGCCAGGTGCTGTTGGCAGCGCGCCAGTTTTTCCGGGGCACGAAAGGTGGGAATGACCACGCTAATCATCATTGACGACCATGGGATTGTTTTTGGCAATGACAAACAGAAACTGCAGTGTCGAAAGCTCTTTAAGCATCTCTGCATCAACATTATGCAGTGAAAAGTGCTTGCCGTGGGTATCGGTGGAGGCGTGAAAATCACCGTTGAAATGGATGCGGCTATCGGCAACGGATTCACAGCGTAACACCTGATAACCGGTTTGATGAAACATTTTGAGACACTCCGTCAGGGTAAAAAAACGAATGTGGGTAATATCCAGTAAGCCTGCGGACTCGTAACTCCAGTGACCACAGATTAACTGCTCGATGAGCCAATAGTTGCGGCTGTTGGGGATACTGAGATAAATTTTACCTTGTGGCGTAAGTAGGGACTGAAACTGTTCCAGATAGCTCCATGGGTTGTAGAGATGTTCCAGTACATCCGCAGCAATGATGGTATCAAAGGGGCGCTGGCAGTCGGGGTGAGCCACTAATTCGGTGGCGGATAACTCATCGGTGATGACTTTATCAAGGCGGCTTTTGGCGATGGCGGAAGTGTGCGGATTAATTTCAACGCCAGTGTAGTGGACATTATCAAATTTTTCCTTAATAACCTCTCCTGTTTTGCCAGCATGACATCCTAATTCCAGACAACGCCCGGGATGCTCTTGAATCAGACTGATAAGATCAGTTCTGGCGAGATCATCATAGCTAAACGACTTAGACTCTAACAGTTGCCAGGCGTAGTTAATGTGATTCAATCAACTACCCCATTAAGCTGATCCAAATAACGGGGAACCCCGCTCTCCACCGGCTGAAACGGTCGTGAATAGCCAATTTGACGCAGTGCCGAAATGTCGGCGCAGGTATAACTCTGGTAGGCACCGCGCAGATGCTCAGGGAAGGGGATATAGCTAATCTCTCCGTTAGGTGTGCCATGCTGCTGGTGCCAGGCAATGACCGCATTGGCGACATCGTTAAACGACTGTGCTCGACCGGTACCGACATTAAAAATACCCGATTTGTCCGGGTGGTCCAAAAACCACAAATTAACATCAACGCAATCCTCGACAAACACAAAATCCCGTTGCTGTTCGCCATCACCATAGCCATCGGTGCCGCAAAAGAGATTGGCAACCCCCTCGCTGGCAACTTGCCGGCTAAAGTGAAACACAGTGGAAGACATCGTCCCTTTATGGCTCTCATGGGGGCCATAGACATTAAAATAGCGTAATCCGACCACCTGTTGTGTGAGTTGCGTTTGATGGTGGCGCAGATACTGATCGAACTGAAACTTGGAGAAAGCGTACATATTGAGTGGTCTCTCTGTAGAGCGCTGCTCTTTGAAGCCCTTATCACCCATGCCATAGACCGAAGCAGACGAAGCGTACAAGAAGGGTACGCGATGAGCCTGACACCAGTGGAGTAATGTTTTTGAATAGTCAAAGTTGTTGCGCATCATAAACTGCCCATCCCACTCGGTGGTGGAGGAGCAGGCACCCAGATGAAACAGCGCTTCAACCTTGCCAAAGGCGTCGCCACGACTCACCCGATCGATAAATGCGTCCCGCTCTAGATAGTCAACAAAATCAAGATCGGCCAGGTTGAGCATCTTTTTGCCGTTCTTGAGGTGATCAACCACCAATATATCGCTGTATCCTCGTCGGTTGAGTCCGGCAACAATGTTGCTGCCGATAAAGCCGGCACCTCCGGTGATGACAATCATGGTATAGTTCCTTGTTATTGTTCAGAATATGCAATCTATGGGGTGGTTGACAGGATATGCAAAAGGTGGGCATCGACATAAGTACGGTAAAGAGCAGACGCTAGTTTTATCCAAAGCACCGCGATGAGTCAATCTGTAACCGCTTAGTCCCCTTTCTTAAATCTCCCTCTCCCCGCGGGAGAGGGCCGGGGTGAGGGTTAAAACAGATCAGGGGAGTGAATTCTGTCCCGTGTTATGCGAGTAATCCAATATTCTGGGTAAGTGGCACCCTTCAACCTAAAATCCGCAGTTGGACACCGTGAAGGGTGCGTTTGTGGCGGTGCAGTGCAAGGCACAACGACGCGCAATAG
>JADFYS010000300.1 GCA_015232955.1 Gammaproteobacteria bacterium | reverse complement strand
TGGGCAACATAACGCCGGGGGCGTTCACGGAGGATGGGGCCATGAGTCGGGGCGATAAGACGCAGAGGGAGTGGTTCTATCAGCTTTAACGCCTCCAGCAGGTACGCCTTAAAGGGGCGCATAATATGGGCGTAGTAGTAGGTAAACGAAAAACGAAAATCGCCAACCTCATCGTTAAACAGCCGACGATCGCAGTAGTGACATCCGAAGATGTCTCCTGAAAAGAGAATCTCCTCTTCCACCAGATAGGTGCACTGGGTATCGGGCCAGTGGAGAAATGGGGTGTGGAGAAAACGGAGGGTGCGATCCCCGAGCGAGATCTCATCACCGGTATTGACGGTGGTATATTCAAAACCGTCGCCACTCGGTTTGAGCAGCGCCTTAAGCATCGAGTTGGCCCGCACCGAGATGTAGAGTCTCGCCTGCGGCGCCCGTCGCATCAGCTCTGGCAGGGCACCGGTATGATCCGGCTCAAGATGGTTGAGAACGATCGCCTTAATCTCGGAGTAGTCCGCCACCGTCTCAAGACGGGCAAAAAACTCATCACTAAACCCCTCTTTGACGGTGTCGATCACCGCTACACCCTCACTGCCCCGTACCAGATAGGCGTTATAGCTGGTACCGTTGGCAGTGCGCAGAATAATATCAAAGCTTCGCAGGGTCGGATCGAGCGCCCCGATCCAGGAGACGCCCCCCCCGAGGGAGACCGCCTGACGATGACTGGAGACATCGCTAGCTGTTTTCATGAAACAGACTGACACTCCGCCTCATCCGCACCTTTGGGACAGCTATCGGGACGATCGCTAAATTTCAACTCAATCCCCACCGCCGCGAGCACCGGCCCGTTATCAAAACCGGCCTGGCGTACCTCTCCCAGCTCAAGAAGTGGCCGCCGAATAAGTAACGGCTCTGCCACCATTCGTCTCAACGCCTCTTCTGCCCCGATCTGCTGCGGATCTACCGTCCCATCTTTGACCTTGGGCGCACTCAGATTAAACCATGACGCGCAGGGGGTATCGCCAAAGAAGAGACGGAGGCGATCTTCGCTCCACACCTCTTGCAGCAGATCCCGCGTCTCCAGCTCAAATCCCCACGACTGGAGCAGCGCCTTCTGTTGACGATTTCCGGCACAACCCACCTTTTCGTAAAAGGTTATAGTGGTCATCTCCAGCGTTACCTTGCCTGAATCTCGGCCATCACCTCTTGCCAGCGCTGCGGAGGTATTCCGGTCAGGGATCCCGGCGGATTGGCGGCGACACCAAAGGCGTCAACAATCGCCCCCTCAATGGGACAGATCGAGACACACTGCGGATCGGCAAAATCGCCATCACACTCACTGCAAGCCGTGGCATCGATCACAAAATGGGGCACTGCAAACTGGATCGCCTTACTCGGACAGAGCGGCTCACACGCCCAGCAGTTGACACAACTCGTTACTATTTCATACGCCATAACCCCTCCTCAGGCACACGCCCCAACAGACTTATCCTCATCCCCTCTCGCCTTAACGAGAGCTCCGCTCTGTAGCATCTCTTGATAGAGCGCAGCGACCGCCTCTTCTATCGGCTCCATCGCATACTCGCCATTGGGCTGGATTCCTGCAGCCTCGAGCCGCTCCCACGGCTCGTACCCCACCTTGGAGCAGAGAACCGCCTCACAACCTGAGAGGGTCCGGATGATCTGATCGAGCACCGATTCACCCTCACCACAGCTGCTATCGCCACTACAGTAGAGATCCACTTTGCGGTGTCCGACAAAACGGACATCCAGCTCTGTCGCCTCGTAGATCAGAAACTCACGGGCGTGGCCAAAATGCTGGTTAATCACCCCTCCACCACTGCTGGCGACCGCCATTAGCACCGGACGGCTCTGATGCCTTTTCCTTTTGAGCGAGGCGAGGGAGACAAAGCTCTCCTGACTCCGCTTCTGCTGCGCCTCGCGCGCCTGTTCGATCTGCTGCTGATATTCGGCACGGCGCTGCATCGCTTCCTGATAGTCGATCTCCATCGTTTCGACCTTCTCCATGGTGAACTCATCACCACGATCTTCCCCCAGCATCCCCACCGCATCGGCGCGGCACTGACGACAGTGGCGCATCATGTTCATATCTCCGGCGCACTGATCCTGCAGGGTCTGCAGTTCATCGTGAGTCGGGCCTCTCTGCCCCATCACCCCGTAGAAGGTGCCGTGCTCCGCCTCGGCAATAAGCGGCATCACATTGTGGAGAAACGCCCCTTTACTCTTGACCACCCGGCTCACCTCTTCCAGGTGGTGATCATTCACTCCGGGGATCATCACTGAATTGACCTTGACCAAAATCCCCCGCTCGGTGAGCATCTCCAGCCCTTTCTGCTGCTGGGCGATAAGGATCTCGGCCCCTTTTCGTCCCTTAATCCTGCGGTTATTCCAGAAGATCCAGGGGTAGATCTTCTCTCCCACCTCCGGATCGACACAGTTAATGGTAATGGTGACATGGTCGATATTGTGTTGACAGAGTTCATCCACCTGCTCCGGCAGAGAAAGGCCGTTGGTAGAGACGCAGAGCTTGATATCGGGCGCTTTTTCAGTCAGTTGGCGGAAGGTCTCAAAGGTTCGCTCCGGATTGGCAAGGGGATCCCCCGGGCCGGCGATCCCCAGCACCGTCATCTGCGGGATGTTGGCGGCCACCGCCATCACCTTTTTCACCGCCTGATCCGGGGTCAGCAGCTCGGATACCACCCCGGGGCGTGACTCGTTGGCACAGTCATATTTACGATTACAGTAGTGACACTGAATGTTGCAGGCGGGTGCCACCGCGACATGCATCCGCGCATAGTGGTGGTGCGCCTCTTCCGAGTAGCAGGGGTGATCCTTCACCTTGTCCCGGATATGCTGCGGCAGATGGTCGAGCTGATCGCTGCTACCACCACAACCAGAGGAGCTACACCCCCCCTCACTACCACTGTTTCCTTCGTTAATAGCCGTTATATGCACTCTCCGCACTCCCTGAATGAATTCTGTTATTCAGCTGAATGCAAACGACGAGCCAACTCTAGAAAAACTATCAACTATATGATTAAATTAAGAACCCGCATTCGATTAACAGGCATTTTGTCGGGTTAGAGACAACTTCTGGAGCGCATTTGTCCCGAGTTCCTCCATCTGTTGCGGCAACCACCCCTCTCCCGATTCCATGGGCCTGACAGCTTGGGGATTCAGTCTGTCGGAGCTTGCGGTGGCAGTCTGACTACCCCAAATCCAGGCACGGCGTAGTCCGGCGAGGCAGAGTCGCGCTTATCGGCTCTCTGGAACCAGCGTTTTCAGGGTTCTTGGATATATAAACCTAAAATCCGCAGTTGACCGCTACCCATTTCCAT
>JADFYS010000002.1 GCA_015232955.1 Gammaproteobacteria bacterium | reverse complement strand
CACTCAACCAGATGACACCCTCCTCGCCACGAGGTTGCCACTGCAGTAGCTGTCCCCCCTGAAGCGAGAGGGTAGCGGTTGCGAGCGGTGTGGAGATCTCTATCAGCTCTATCCCCTCCTCACTGCGGCAAAAAGTGACCATCTCATCACCGCCGTTCCCATTCTGGATCTCGTTCATCGAACTATCCTCGTCAGTCTCAAATGGTATTTCGCAACAGTAACTCATCGGGATAGGGCGAGAGATAGATCTGCCGCGCAATATAGGGGTGGGGGTGGTGACGGAAATGGTGCTTTAGCAAGGTGATAGGGACAATAAGAGGTAGCCCCTTCTGACGATAGCGTTCGATACTCTCCAGCAGCTCCTCTTTATCCCCCTCATCAAGCTGCTGTTTCAGATATCCAAACAGATGGAGCAGGACATTGCTGTGCTGACCGGGATCGGCGTGATGGCTCAGAGTCTCCATAAACAGCTGGTGATACTCTTTTATCACTGCCCCTAGCTCCCGCTTTCCCACCGCCGCCACCACCCGCCCCAGATCCCGATACCCACGCTGATGATGCGCCAGAAGAAGATATTTGTGGTCACTATGAAAGTCTATCAGCTGTTTCGGGGTCACATCTGCGGTCAAGAGCGCGCGCAGCCGGTGGTGAGCGAAGACGCGGGTAATAAAGTTTTCTCGCAGTCCAGGATCGCCAAGCCGCCCCTCCTCCTCTACCGGCAGCAAGGGGTGGGCAGCCATCACTTCAGCAGCAAACACCCCCACCCCCTTGGCGTGTAGCAACCCTTTATCATGATAGACCTTCACCCGCTCCATTCCACAGGAGGGAGAGCCTCTCTTCAGGATAAAGCCATCGACATCCTCCAGTGAAGAGGCGACCTTACGCCCATACGCCTGCAGCTCTCCCTTCACTTCCAATCCTGGCTGTTTCGGGGAGACCACTTCAAGCCCGCCATCGGCCCGCTGCTGCTGACGAATGGTCACCCGAGGGATGCCGAGACCGATCGCCACCTCGGGACAGAACGATCGAAACTCAAACCACTCCCCTAAAGTACCGGTGATGTAGCTGTGGTGTCTGTGACCGCCATCGTAACGCACCTCCTCTCCCAAAAGGCAGCCGCTAATCCCGATCTTAATTTTGTTACGACACTCCATTAATCTTTGGTTCCCTCAATCAAACACGCGGTTATCTGAGATCTCCCCGCCTCCAATTTAAGGGAAGAGCTTTTGCCGCAGCGCCTCCAACCGACGCCGGTTGACACCAAAATCGCTATATCCGATCCGTGCTCCTGAACGCAAGGCGATCTCCCCCTTCTCTGGACGAAGGTGAAATTCGAGATCATCGACAAAACCCATTAGCGGTGACGCAGCCTCGGCGTGAAGATAACCCTCGTCAGCGCTAACGATGACCGTTCGCGGTGACTCCCGTAACTGCTGCTGTAGTCGCATCCAGATCTCCGCTGCCGTCGCGGCGTCTAACTGCAGCGGAGCGATATAATGGGCGGAGTCGTGATCATCACTACAGACACAGTTGGGGGTGTCGGGACAGGGGTGAAGGCGATCCCCCTCCAGCCCAAGAGTGTCGGGGCGGGTTCCACCACACGAGAGAAGAGGGAGGGTAAAGATCATTATCAATACACGGCTAAAAGGTGAAATTCGGGCGGTTATCCATTGCCACATCCCGTCTATTCCGTCTCTGCCAGCCCGCCAAAGTAGTCACAAAAATGCGGCAGAAAACGGGAGAGCTCTAACGCCATTAATGCAAAATCGGCATCAAAGCGGAGGGCGGCATCTTCGGCGGCAACATCGGCACTCTCTTCCATCACGGTATCGGTGAGTTTAAAGCGACGGAAGGAGAGATCGCTGCCAACGACACAGGAGATACGCTCCTGCCAAACCAGAGCCAGTTTTGAGACCAGTTTACCCGACTGTAGATGCTGCACCACCTCATCACCCTCGAGATCTACACCACGCATTCTCACCACACCCTTTTTCTCCCCCGACTCCACCAGTTCGCACTCATTGGCCATAACCACTTCGGCTGGGGTTTCGCCATTGAGCCAACGGGTGAGAAGAGCTGCGGGATCCCCTTTCACTGTCAATGGCCGGATCTTGAGGCTTCCCACCGTATCCCGTAACAGCATCAGCACCTCTTCCGCTTTGGTAGCGCTGCTACTGTCCACTATCAGCCAGCCACTCTCAGGGTCAATGAAGAGATAAGTTAGGGTAGAGCGGGTAAATGCGCGAGGAAGAAGATCAACAATCACCTCCTCCTTAATCCGGCTCTTCTCATTGCGCGAGAGGGTGCGCCCCTCTTTATGGGCAATCGCTTCAACTTTCTCCTCTACCGACTCTCGAATCACCGAGGATGGGAGCAGACGCTCCTGCCGTTTCATACAGAGCATCATCCGGCCATTGGTGACATGAATCAGCTGCTCACTCGCTGCACCTAAAGGGGGGAACCAACCAAGGCGATGGGTGGTTAAGCCGCTACACGGCTGGAAAAATCGCTCGGATAAGAGCTCTTCCAACCGCTCGGAACTGTGGGTAAAAGGGGCTGTCAGCTGGTAAACCTGTAAATTTCGAAAGAACATAAGAATCGTACCTTGGGCAAAAAAGGCGCGATTATGGCCAATCTATGCGCACTATTCCACAACTATACCCAAAATAGTTGGAAACAGTCGGTTTGAGGGGGTCGAGAAGAGGTAACCGTTCAGACCCCCCTGCTTTTTTAACCCTCACCCCTACCCTCTCCCGCTGGGAGAGGGAGATCAGGTGATGGGGTCTGAACGGTTACGAGAAGAGTGGCTATTCATGGCATCTATGCACATGAATAGCCCATCGATTTAAGCGGCTGAATGGCAGCGCTTAGCGACTATCTCCCCTCTCTATCTTCGCCATTAGCCACAGGCCCTGACGGGTTGGTGAAAGTGTCGTTAAGAGACTGAACAAACATATCGGTTTTGGAAATCACCTCGGCGATCCGTTTTTTTGCCCGTCTTCCCCATCCCTTCGGTTGGGTGCTAAAGATAGAGCGCCACGCACCGGTACTTACGCTAAAGGCCCCGACCAGACGGCGACTCTCCTCCTCGCCACTCCCCTGCTGTTCAACCCAACGACGGACAGAGTTGGCAGCCAGCACCCTCACTTTCTGATGGACAGTAATCGCAACCGCCGCCGCCACTACAACCGCCACAATCGCCAACAGTGGATTCTGCTGCAGAGCGATAAACCACGGCGCGGTTAGGTTCATCCCCTCCCACCAGCCACTACGAATTGAGAATACAAGAAAGAGAACCACCGCAACCACAACCAACACGGCATCTATCGTAAGTACCCGTTTACGCCAACGAGCAAGAGCTTCACTCACAATCGGGACAATACGCGCCGAAAAGTCGCCGGCAATCGCCTCGAGAGAGCCGACGATACGATAAGCCCGCTCAATCTTCACCTGCTGAATACGGGAGTAGATCTCTGCCATATCCTCATCCCGCTTTCGTTCAAAACGGGCCCGCAGCGCATCATCTGCAATGTGAACTGCAACATCACGGTTATAGATAGTATAGAACCTGCCTCCAGTTAACCCCTTCTGCGCCAAGGCTCGCTGCCACGCACCAAACACCTCTTCCGGGTTATCTTCGCGGGCAGTGGCGTCTATCTGATTAAGAATGTAGAGAAACTTGCTTGAGTCGTTGCGGTTGAGGGTCTCACTGACCAGATGTTGAAGCGTATCCTGCATCGCACCCGGTTCGGGATGACGCGCATCAAAAAAGACCAGAACAAGATCCGAGAGATCGACAATATGCTCTGTCAGTCTGAGGGTTGAGGTGCGCTGGGCATCGGCATCAAATCCGGGAGAGTCAATAATGATCTTCCCCAGCAGCACATCACTGGGACACGCCTTCAGCTGCAGATAAGCATCAATCCGCCGTCCTTCACCCTCTGCGACCTTCTCGATATCCTCACTGATCTGATAGAAGGGAAAACGGGGATCGGCATCCAGAGCCAACCCCGGCAGGGTGTGGACATCCCCATCATTGCTATGGCAGATGACCGTAAAGCGATCATCCACCGCCTGATTGCCAGAACTCTGAAGGTTAAATCCGAGATAGCTATTGATAAAGGTCGATTTTCCGGCAGAGAAAGTACCCAGGACAGAGACCAGTGGCCACCACGGAATCATGGTCGCAAAAGACTCATGGGGCGACAAGACTCCCATCTTATAAGCAACAGCATCCAGCTCTCTAAAACTTTTTACCGCATCAAGGAGTACCGGATTCTCACCTTTAAGATGTCCCTCGAGACTCTGCAGGCGTTGCACGATATTAAGTTCAGGTTTACTCATCAGTTACAGCTCACTTAAAGTTAGAGGGTTAGTTTAAAAAAGGGAAAAAGTTGGTCATATTCTTCATCGGTCTGCCGATATTGTAATTCATCGACCCCATCTCGCGCCGTATTCCGTCTGTACTGAGAACCATTGATTGAATATCTCTTCCCATGGTACCCATAGTGCCACTAATCGAATCCAAATTATTCATCTCTTCACTCATGTAGCTCACATTGGTCGACATGGTGGTGATGGTATGGTTCATATTGTTCAGAGTTAAGGTCATTTTATTGACATTGGCACTCATATCTCCTACATCGACCACCAGACGATCAATGCTATTGGTCATCTCATTGATATTTCTGGCCATAGTCGACATATCATGTGAGAGACTATAGATCAGAAAAAAGCCGTAGCTGGCAAGAATCACAAAGGCGAGCAGTGACGGATAGACCATCAACTCCCATCGCTTGGCACTACTCTCAAATACAGTGGCAATGCGCTCGATATGGCGCCCACTCTCATCGAATAGATTGTGTCGACGCAGCGGCGTTGTATCTGTAAATTGATCCGCGGGGGTAGCAGTTGGTTCGCCTGAAGCGGGTTGAGTCATCACAATATCCTTTAGCAGTCAGTGCAAATTAGCATTTAATTATATACTAATACGAAGAGGGGGGGACGATTTACGGCAACCGATCTCCTCCTTCTCTCATCTTCTCTGCTCTGCCTATTTCAACTTGGGATAGAGGTGGGCCACAAACTTTTTAAACTCCTTTGATGCTTTAGAGCTGTTAGACTCTTCAAACACCGCCAACCCCTCACTAAAAGAGCGTCGATAGGCGGTACGCTGATGGAGACGAGAGGTGATTAAGCGCGTACCCTCAAGCTCCTTGAGTGCATCTTCTGCCTCATCTGACTCCAGAATAGAGTGATGGGTATCGGCGCGATTGACAAAAACGAAGACCTTGGTATCAATCGCCTCAGTCCGTTCGGAGAAGATCTTCTTAATTAAACTGACAAAGCGTTGGGTTGACCAGACATCTGCCTGGCTCGGGGCAACCGGGATAATGACCCGTCGAGCCAGGGAGAGTGCACAGCGCATCGACACCATATCAGAGGTGCCGACATCGACAATCACCTCCCCTTTATGGGAACAGAGTGCCTCTTCAAGGGCGTCACTACCGTGATGAACTGTAAACAGTGGCATGTGACCCTCTTCTGCGCGCACATCCACAACATCGGTCAGCGTCTGCTGCGGGTCGAGATCAAAGACATTCACCGTCTTTTTGTGTTGTGCCAACCAGACGGCAAGGTTAAACGCGACTGTGCTCTTGCCAGAGCCCCCTTTCAAATTACCTACGACTGTAATCATTGCACTTCCCACTGACTGAAATTCACCCCCACCTCCGCTACCATCCCTGTCCCACACCAGGATAGTAGGATCCTGGTGTCGGATAAGGGTAGGAAGGCTCCCTCCTATCCATGTTCTTTATGCTATAACGGCTCTCCGGGGAGGAGGTGATGCCCCTTTCCCGAGGACGATCACCACGCTTCAAGTCACTGGGAAACACCGTTTGTCGCCCATGTTCGGTAAAGGTTCTCCCCCTTTCACCATCGTCGGTTGCCAACGGTTCTCTCTGATTCTCCTCTTCTGTGACTGCTCTCTCTCCCATCCACGGATTATACCTTCCGAGAAAACCGCTGCGACGATCCGCAGCCACCCCCGATTTCGCAACTGAGGGCGGGGGGTTATAGTTACCCCAAGGCCGTTCACCTGCCTCTAGTCGCAGGGCGAAGGTAGCTATCTCAACCATAATCACGAGCTGGAGAGTGGTGAAGAGAGATCTCATCAAGTCAACACGGGAGGATCACTTAGAGGTCAAAGTCATCAACATTCTTCTTCAGTCGAATCCCACGCCGGCGGCCACTGCCGATACCCTCATCGCTTCTATCCTGAGAGTCACCCGTTTTGCCCTGCGCGAGAGGTGAAACCCCCTTCTTTACTACGCTCTTTTTGATGGGTACACTCTTTTTGATGGCGATTCGCTTCTTCACCACCTTCTTTTTTACCACCCGACCGACAACAGGAGATGGGGGCGTCACAGGCTCGCGCGGTGTCTCTTCTGTTGTCTGGGTAACGCTCTCTTCACCCTCCGTTAGCGGTTGCCGACGGTAGGCATCTAAACCATCTTCATGGTGAGAAGAGGCTGTGACTGCCGGAGGGGTCTGCGCTGCGTCCGCTTCTATGGTCTCCTTTTGGATCTCTGCAACTGCGCTCTCCTTGGCAGGAGCCTCTGAAGTTTCCGGCTGCGGTTTCTCTGCTTCAGTGGTATCTTGTGTAACCTCTTGCTCGAGAGATTTCTCGCTTTTTTCCAGCGTCGCCTCGCGCTCTCCAACACCATCTACTGCTGGCGTTGATGGCGTCGGAGTCGAAGTTGGGGCGGGGGATGGAGTTGCAGCAGAAGATGGCGCCGGTTTTGGTTTCGACTGAAACAGGGCGATTAGACCAAATAGAGCGCCTATCAGAAGCTGATAGATCTTAAAGAGTAACCCTTGAATCATCATCACCAGTAGGCGCCAAAGACCCAGCAGAAGAGCCGATATCGAGAACCCGGAAGATTTCTTGAGATTTTCGGTGATCTCCTTTTTACAACCCGATTCATCATCCGCCGGTCCGCAGAGCGCTGCACGGGCACTGATACAACCGAGGGGAATCACCACCAGTGTCAAGACAGTAGAGACCAACACCCCGAAGAGAAGCGATATCGCCATCCCCTGAAAGATGTAGTCAGAGAGGATAACACTTGACCCCCCAACCAACGCCAAAGCGGTGATCACAATCGGCCGTGTCCTCGTTTTACAAGAGAGGATCACCGCATCGATCACCCCACTTCCGGCGCGAATCTGATGGATAGAGAAGTCCACCAGAAGAATCGAGTTACGGACGATAATACCCGCAAGGGCGATAAAACCGATCATCGAGGTGGCGGTAAACTCCGCCCCCAGCAGCCAGTGTCCGGGAATAATGCCGATGAGGGTTAACGGGATTGGGGCCATAATCACTGCCGGCACAACAAAGTTACCAAACTCCCACACCACAAGGATGTAGATCAGTATCAAGGCGACACCAAATGCAGCCCCCATATCACGGAAGGTCTCATAGGTGACCGTCCACTCTCCGGTCCATTCAAACGCGGATTGACCGTTATCGTCAGGTGGCCCCAGATAGTGGCTGGAGACGGATACCCCATCCGGCGCAACATAATCCTTCAGCAGCGCCTCCACCTCACTCATGGCGTAAATCGGTGCCGCGAGTCTTCCCGTCGCCTCACCAACAACATACTCTACCGGACGCAGATCTTTATGGTAGATGATGGGATCTTTCTCTTTCTGGACAAAACTACCCAGCTCCGCTAACGGAATAATATGTCCACCTTGCGTTGGAATGGGAAGATCTCCCAACCGGGCAATATCAGAACGGATAGCCAATGGCGTCTGAATTACGATAAAGGTCGGCTCCAGAACCGTTCCCTGTTTGATATCTCCCAAGGTATAACCGCCCATCGCCATTGCGAGGTTGCGGTTAATGGTATCGACCGAGATCCCGTTACGAACCGCCTTCTCGGTATCCACCTCAAAGTGCCATTCGAGATACGGCTCACTCATATAGTTATCGACATCACTCAAACCTTCGGCCTGCTCAAACATCTCAGTTAGATGAAGTGCAACCTCACGCCGGGTCTTATCATCAGGCCCATAGACCTCTGCTACCACCGCCTGAAGCACAGGTGGTCCGGGAGGCATCTCCACCACAGTGATCCGTGCCCCCACTTCCCGGGCGATCGGGGTCAACTTCTCTCGTATCGCCACCGCAATATCATGACTGGTTCGGCTACGCTCCCCCTTATCCACCAACTGGACATGAATCTCACCCTGCCACGGCTTACTCCGTAGATAGTAGTGGCGAACCATACCATTAAAGTCGAAAGGTTGTGCCGTACCGACATAGGTCTGGATGGCAAACACCTCCTCATCCTCACGCACCACCGAAGCGAGCCGGGAGGTGAGGTTGGCCGTAGAAGGTAACGCTGTCCCCTCCGGCATATCGACGGTGATGCTGTACTCCCCCTTATTGTCGAGCGGAAGCATCTTCACCGTAACTGCGGTAGTGTAGAAGAGAACGCAGGAGAGGAAGAAGGCCGCAATAATGGAGATGAGGGTGATGTAACCGATAATCTTGTTGTTAATGATCGGCGTGAGCAACTTACGGAAGAGTCTCTCGAGCCGTTCATTGGCGACATGCTCTTTCGCTTCCGCAGCCTGAAGTTTTTCCATCGTCGGCCGAATGCGCATCGCCAGCCAAGGGGTGAAGACAAAAGCGGCAATCAGAGAGACCAGCATCGCCACCGAACCGAGTGCCGGAATCGGTGCCATATAAGGACCCATCATGCCACTCACCGCCCCCATCGGCAGTAGCGCCGCAATCACGGTAAAGGTAGCAAGAATCGTTGGGTTTCCCACTTCCCGTACCGCATCAATGGCGGTGACTGTATCCATCTCGCCCTTCTCCAGCCAGCGACGATAGATATTCTCGATCACGACAATGGCATCATCCACCAAAATTCCGATGGAGAAAATAAGCGCAAAGAGACTCACGCGATCTATAGTAAAGCCAAAGATCCATGCCGCAAAAACGGTCATCAGCAGAACTACGGGGATGACAAGTAGAACCACTATTGCAGGTTTGATACCGAGAGCCACCCAGATCAGAACAACGACAGCACCAGTGGCAATAAAGAGTTTAAACAGGAGGGCATTAACCTTGTCATTGGCAGTTTGACCGTAGTTTCGCGTCACCTCCACCTGAATATTGTCCGGAATTAAACGACCCTTAAGATTCTCCACCTTCTCCAGAATCTCATTGGCAACAGTGACGCCATTGGTACCCACCTTTTTCGAGATGGCAATGGTCACCGCCTGGGCTGCATCCGCATATTTCTCATCGCCATATGCGGGCCCTGTGGAGTAGGTGACAATCTCCTTTGTCTCCTCAGGTTCCTGGGTCACTTTGGCGATGTCACGGACATAGATCGGAGTCGCTCCCTGAGTACTCACCACCAGACGCGCGATATCATCGGCACTGGTGAGGTAGGAGCCGGTATGGACCGTAAAGCTGGTACCACCACTCTCTACCGTACCCGCCATTCGCTCACTATTGGCAGTGGCAATGGTGTTAGCGACTTGATCGAGGCTGAGGTTGTACCCCGATAGCCGCTCAGGCATCACCTCTACCCGTACCTGTTCACTTCGACCACCGACAATAAAGCCCTGACCGGTATTCGGGATCTGCTTTAAGCTCTGCAACAGATCCTGAGCCACGGTCTTCATCAGACCATCATCCAGCTCATCCGACCAGAGGGTCAGAGTCACCACAGGAACATCATCTGGCCCCTTCGGCCTGACCAGAGGAGGTTGAACTCCCGGCGGGATCTTGTTGATATTGGACTGGATCTTGTCGTGGACTTTAACGATGGATGGCCCGAGTTCTTCACCAACCTCAAACTGAACCGTCACCATCCCCTCACCGTGGGTCGCGGCAGAGTAGACATGTTTAACCCCGGGGATCTCACTCATAATCCGCTCTAACGGCTCCATGGCCAGACTTGCCACTTCACTCGAGCTGGCACCAGGATAGGAGACCATGATGTCCACCATTGGCACCGATATTTGCGGATCTTCTTGCCTTGGGGTAAAGACCAACCCCAATATTCCCATCGCGAGAAAGGCGAAGAAGAGTAACGGCGAGAGTGGGGAGTGAATAAAGGATCGCGCCATTCTTCCAGCAAGACCAAGATCCTCTTCTTCGTGGCCTGCGGCCGCCCCGACTACAACCCTGTCATCACGATCTGCCATAGGAGCAATATTCCCCAATTATCTGATATTATTACTATATTCAGCCAGAAACGGTCAGCTGAATCCTTTCAAAAGTGGATTACCACGCGTTCAGTTTATCTGGATGTGATTCCCGCACGCGGATTGTTAATGACCCGCTCTCCCGCATGAAGCCCAGAGAGAATCACAATTCGGTCATCGTCAATTTGACTCCCCTTTCTCACTGCTCGCATCTCGCGATTCCCCTGATCGTTCAGGACATAAACTGAAGGGAGACTTCCTCGATAGACCAGTGCTGAAACAGGAATTACCGGGACATCACGCGCTGGAGAGTTGACATCAACCACCCCCACTTCGGCGTACATCCCCGGTGCCGCAGGGGCGTCAATCGGCAACTCCAGCTTCACGGTTACGGTGTGGCGAATCGGATCGGCCATCGGGTAGATCTGAACCACTTTGGCGTCCACTTCAACATTACCCACATCGAGCTTCGCAGTGAGGATCTGACCATTTTTAATTCCAGGCATCAGCCTGGCGGGAATCTCAATCTGAATATGGAGGGTGTTGGTGTCCGCAAACTGAATGAGGGGTGTCCCCGGCTGTACCGTATCCCCCACTTCAACCATCTTCTTGGTGATCACCCCATCAAAAGGGGCATAACCGATGGCATCACGCAGTTTGGTATCGATCTGACGCAGTTGAGATTGTGCGGTGGTGTAGGCGCTGCGCGCCTGCTCGATACCGGCGCGACGGGAGTAGAGATCGGCACGACGATCTGTTCCAGGGTTGTTATAACCCATCATGTCAGAGAAGTTACGGGTAAACATCTGATCAAACATCCCAGGCATCCCCATCCCCCCCATCGGTTTATCGATCTGAGGGTTAATCAGCTCACGGTTATACTGAACGCCAGCATTTCGTAACGCCGAATCGGCATTGGCCATCGCTGCAATCGCCGCCTGTCTCTTGGCCAGTAGCTCTTCGTCATCCAGGGCGACCAGTGCCGTTTTGTCGGTAAAACTATCCCCTTCCGTGCCGGCAATAAAATCAACCCTGCCCGGCATCTGGGCAGCAATCATCACCTGCCGCGCCGGTACCACAGTCCCACCCAATACCGCCCGACTCTGGTGATTCATCGATTCGACGGTGATAATATCACCGTAGTTGTCATCCGCAGCCTGAACCTGGGCCCCGAGCGTGATCCCGAGCAGCAGTGCCGTCACTATACCCGTATTCTTCATCGTCTCAATCATTACCCTGTCCTCTTCACCGTTTAGATGGTGATATCTCACCAGCTTGTACCTGAATTAAATTAGATAGTTACGCAACATATATAATCTTGATTATATCTCTTCGCCTCCCCTTGGCGAGGCGAAGAGAAGGTGAAACCACTAACGCAGAATATCGAGAACCTCTTCCAGCTCGGCACGCAACTGGCGAATAATCTGCTGACTCTGCTGAGAGTCGTGTTTCACATCGTCACCATCCATCTGCTGCCTAGCACCACCGATGGTAAAGCCCTGTTCATAAAGAAGAGAGCGAATCTGGCGGATAATGATGACATCCTGGCGCTGATAGTATCGGCGATTTCCCCGCCGCTTCACCGGACTTAGCTGTGGGAACTCCTGCTCCCAGTACCTCAGAACATGAGGTTTGACCTCACACAGCTCACTCACCTCACCAATCGTGAAGTATCTCTTTCCAGGTATTGCAGGTAACTCATTGTTATTATTCGGCTCCAGCATATGCTTCAACCCGTGTTCTCAGTTTTTGACCCGGTTTAAATGTCACCACCCTGCGTGCTGTGATCGGAATATCTTCTCCGGTTTTGGGGTTGCGTCCCGGTCTCCCCCGCTTGTCGCGGAGGTCGAAATTCCCAAAGCCAGAGAGCTTAACCGACTCGCCACTCTCCAGCACATCACATATCTCGTCAAAAAAGAGGACAACTAACTCCTTCGCCTCTCTCTTGTTTAACCCTACCTCTTCAAACAGCTTTTCAGCCAGACCCGCTTTGGTCAGTGCCACTATATTCTACTCCCCTCGTAAGTTTGCACCCAACTCTTGTTCAAGTTGTTTCAGTACCCGCGCAATTAATGCCTCGACCTCATCGTCGGTTAGAGTGCGCGATTCTGCCTGTAAGGTCAACCCCAAGGCAATACTTTTTCTCCCTGAATCAATGTGTTCGCCAGCATAAACATCAAACAACTTTAACTCAACTAACAGCCCTTCTGCTGTAGTTTCAATACATTTCACCACTTTATCCGCGGAGATCTCACTTTTGACCGTGATCGCAATATCTCTACGAAGAGATGGAAAACTGGAGATCGCGGTAAAGCGAGGAACCGTTCCCATCAGCAGCGGCGCAAGCTGCAACTCAAATAGAAACACCCGTGGTGGAAGATCCAGTTGTGTAGCCAGTTGCGGATGGATCATCCCCAAATGGCCGATCACTCTCTCTTGGTAGATGACCGCTGCCGCCTGCCCCGGATGGAGCGCCGGTAGTGATGCCACCCTGAAGTCGATCTCTACCCGCTCTGCCGGAGAGAGCAGATGTTGCAGCAGTCGCTCAACATCCCCTTTAAGATCATAAAAATCGACCTCTTTCGCCGTCACCGCCCACTGTTCTGGCAGCGAAGTGCCATAGAGGACGCCTGAGATCCTCTCCTCTTGGACAATCTCTCCGCCACTATCGCGCACAAAACATAAGCCGGTCTCAAATAGGCGCAGCCGTGACTGCTGACGGTTGAGGTTATAAGCCAACGCCTGGAGAAGCCCACTCCAGAGGGTGGTCCGCATTACCGAGAGATCAGCAGAGATCGGATTACTCAGGACGATCCCCTCACGCTCTGGCGCAATCTTCTGTTGCCACTTGGGATCAACAAAACTGTAACTGATGATCTCCTGATACCCTTGTCCGGTCAAGATCCGCCGCAACTCACCCTTGTCAGTGTGCGCTTCAGGTTGAGCCTCGATCTCCTGCGCAGAGCGTATCGGACGCACCGGCAGGGTGTCGTAACCGACGATTCTGGCGATCTCCTCCACCAGATCCTCTTCCAGAGAGAGATCGAAGCGAAAAGGGGGTGGCGTCACCTCCCATCCGGTATCTACCGACTGCAACTGAAGCTCAAGCCGCTGCAGTATATCGGTCACCTCACCATCATCCAGTGTCATCCCCAACAACTTCTCCAGTCGCTGTCGTCGAAGAGAGATTGTCGGCGGTGTCGGCAGATCGTTTTCACTGCTGCAGGCGATAACGGGTCCCACCTCACCCCCACAGATTTCGAGTAAAAGTGCGGTTGCTCGCTCCATCGCTACGGCTGGCAGCTCCGGTGAGACCCCCCGTTCGTAACGGTGTGAGGCGTCGGTGTGCAGCCCGTAACTCCGCGCCCGTCCGGCGATCGCCTCCGGAGCAAAAAAAGCGGACTCAAGAAAGAGATTGGTGGTGGTGGCAGAGATGCCACTTCGCTCCCCCCCCATAATCCCGGCGAGCGCCAACGGTCCCGACTCATCGGCGATAAGGAGTGAACCTGGAGTGAGGTTGATCTCACTCTCATTGAGCAGTTCTAACCGCTCCCCCTCTTTCGCGTTACGGACCGTAATCCCGCCCTGAAGCCGATCGAGATCAAAAGCGTGCATCGGCTGTCCCAATTCAAGCATCACATAGTTGGTGACATCTACCAACGGACCGAGAGAACGGAGGTTGCTACGCCGCAGACGCTCTTGCATCCATAGAGGTGTGGTGGCGTCACGGTTAATGCCGCGAATCACCCTTCCCAGATAGCGGGGGCACGCTGCGGAATTGATAACCGTGACCGCAAAGCTGTCCGTTATGGTTGCAGCAACCGGGTTGGCGGTTACCGCTTCAACCGCCAGACGCTGGATCACCCCCACTTCCCGTGCCACTCCTGCGACACTCAGACAGTCGCCACGGTTCGGCGTCAGACCAATCTCAAAGGCGTAGTCATCCAGTGCCAGTGCGGTTCTGAAATCCTCTCCCGGAGAGAGCGCTAACGGAAGTTCCATCAGACCACTCGCACTCTCTGTCAGCCCCAACTCCGAGGCAGAGCAGAGCATTCCAGAGGAGTCTACCCCCCTTAATTTGCTCTTTTTGATCTTAATTCCGGGAAGGCGTGCACCCACCAGAGCGGTGGGTGCACGAAGACCTACCGCAGCGTTGGGGGCACCACAGACGATAGAGAGCGGCTCCTTTTCTCCGACATTCACCGTGCAAACGCGAAGTTTGTCGGCATTGGGATGGGGTTCAACCGCTATAATCTCTCCGACCACCACTCCGCTAAACTCGGCTGCGACCGGTTCAATCGCCTCTACTTCCAGCCCAGCCATGGTCAACTGATGCGCCAACTGCTGCCGATCCGCTTGGGGGTTACACCAGCTGCGTAACCACGCTTCACTCAATCTCATCTCTGCATCCCCGCAACGAACTCCATCCGCTCCATCCTATCTCTGTGCAAGCTATTCCCCTCTACCTAAACTGCCGTAGAAAGCGAAGATCACTCTCAAAAAAGAGCCGTAAGTCATTGACTCCATAGCGTAACATCGCCAAGCGCTCCACCCCCATACCAAAGGCGAATCCGGTAAATCGCTCTTTATCGATCTTTGCCATATCAAAGACCTTAGGGTGAACCATGCCACAACCGAGGATCTCAATCCAGCCGGTATGGCTACAGACGCGACACCCTTTACCCGAGCAGATGACACACTCAATATCGACCTCTGCCGAAGGCTCGGTAAAAGGGAAATAGGAGGGGCGAAAACGAACCTTGAGATCCCGTTCAAAGAAGTGGCGTAAAAACTGATCGAGAATCCCCTTCAGGTCGGGAAAAGCGACATCCTCATCGACATAGAGACCCTCCACCTGATGAAACATCGGGGTATGCGTCAGATCGGAGTCACAGCGATAGACCCGACCCGGGGCGATAATGCGCAGTGGCGGCGCCTCCTGTTCCATCACTCGCACCTGAACCGGTGAGGTGTGGGTTCGGAGCAGGGTGTGTTGATCAAAGTAGAAGGTATCATGCATCGCCCTTGCAGGGTGGCTCTCGGGGATATTGAGCGCCTCAAAATTGTGGAAATCATCCTCAATTTCTGGCCCCTCTTCCGAGCGGAAGCCGAGACGCGAAAAGAGCGCCTCTATCCTTTCGATGGTTCGCGCAACCGGGTGGAGTCTCCCCTCCGCTTCGCGGCGACCGGGAAGGGTAATATCCAGTGACTCGCGACTGAGACGCGCCGTAAGCGCAACCTGATTCAGCCTCTCCTTCTGCGCTTCCAGCGCCAGTTGTACCCGTTTTTTGGCGCTATTAATCGCCTGTCCGGCTGCCGGTCTCTCCTCTGGGGAGAGCTTACCCAACCCCTTCATCTGTTCTGTGAACACCCCTCTCTTCCCAAGGTAGTTCACCCGTAACTGTTCCAGCGCCTTCAGTTCACAACAAGAGGCGATCTCCTCTTCGGCGCTACTGGCAATTGTGGTGAGTTGTTCCAAGCTGCTTTCTCCGCTTAACATCCTGATAGATTGTGAACTATACCCGAGAACCCTGAAAACACCGGTTCCATAAACCCGATAAAAAAGGGGAAGAGAGACTCTTCCCCTGATTTACGACCGTCACTATCAGGCCACTTCGCCCACCTTAGGCACTGAGAGCAGCTTGAGCCTTGGTAGCCAGTTGTGCAAAGGCTTCACGATCGGTGATGGCAATATCGGAGAGCACCTTGCGATCGATCTCAACACCCGCTTTAGATAGACCGTTGATTAAGCGGCTGTATGAGAGTCCACACTCTCTTGCTGCTGCATTAATACGGGCGATCCAGAGGGCACGAAACTGCCGTTTACGCTGGCGGCGGTCACGGTAGGCGTACTGTCCAGCCTTAATGACCGCCTGTTTGGCGACACGATAGACATTCTTGCGACGGCCCTGATAACCTTTTGCCTGTGCAATAACCTTTTTGTGTTTGGCGTGTGCGGTAACGCCTCTTTTTACTCTTGGCATAGTCCTATTCTCCCCAAGTTAGCTGTACGGAAGCATCCGTCTGATCATCGGTGCATCCACGGCTGCAACCATCTCCGGTGAACGCAGTTGACGCTTGCGCTTGGTGCTTTTCTTGGTCAGGATATGACGGCGAAAAGATTGATTTCGCTTAAATTCTCCCGAAGCAGTGCGTTTAAAACGCTTCGCCGCCCCGCGATTGGTCTTCATCTTTGGCATGACTAACCTCCGCTATTGGATCCACATTGGGTTGATCATCGAAATAGAGCACACATTTAGACCCGCCTCCCCACGGGAGACCAGGTAGTGTGCCTGATATTGGGTAGTTTTAAGAGGGAGAGGTTATACCCTCTCCCCTTGCAACTACTTCTTCTTCCTGGGGGCGATGAGCATCACCATCTGGCGACCCTCCATCCGCGGAAACTGATCCACTGTGCCATATTCGGCAAGGTCATCCTCGACCCGCTTTAACAGATCACGACCCAGCTCCTGATGAGCCATCTCGCGTCCACGAAAGCGCAGTGTCACTTTTACCCTATCCCCATCTTCGAGGAAACGAATCAGGTTGCGTAGTTTGACCTGATAGTCTCCAGATTCCGTCCCTGGGCGAAACTTTATCTCTTTCAATTGAACCTGTTTCTGTTTCTTGCGTGCAGCCTGCTGCTTTTTATTCTGATCAAAAATGAACTTTCCGTAGTCCATAATGCGACAGACTGGGGGTTCGGCATTGGCGGCTATCTCCACCAAATCCATTCCCGCCTCATCAGCGGCAGTCAGGGCCTCTTGCAAAGAGACAATATCCGGCTCTTCCTCTCCACCGGTGATCAGGCGTACTTGAGGTGCTGTGATATCATCATTGATACGCACCTGTTTCTCTTTTGAAGCGATATTCTACTCCTCCGATTCGGGGACACCACGACGGGTAATCTCCCGGTTAAACTTCGTTATCAGCTCATCTACGGTAAATGAACCGAGATCTTTTCCGTTGCGTGACCGCACCGTTACCGTTCTTGTCTCCACCTCCCGATCACCGATAATGAGTTGATACGGAGTTCGGTTTAGGGTGTGCTCGCGGATTTTAAAGCCGATCTTCTCATTTCTCAAGTCTGATTTTGCCCTAATCGTTTGTTTTATAAGTGTGGCAGTCACTTCTTTGGCAAAATCGTGCTGACGATCGGTAATTGTCAGTACTACCGCCTGTACCGGAGCAAGCCACAGGGTGAAGGTTCCGGCGTAGTTTTCGATCAAAATCCCGATAAAACGCTCCAGTGATCCGAGAATTGCCCGATGGAGCATCACCGGTGTCTGACGCTCACCCGCCTCATCGACAAACTCCGCCCCAAGTCGCCCCGGCATCGAGAAATCGACCTGAATCGTGCCGCACTGCCACACCCTGCCGATAGAGTCACGCAGAGAGAACTCAAGCTTCGGGCCATAAAACGCCCCCTCCCCCGGCTGCAACGCCCACTCCAGACCGCTCTTTTCTAACGCCTCTTCCAGCGCCTTCTCCGCCCGATCCCACACCTCATCACTGCCAACCCGCTGTTCGGGGCGGGTAGAGAGTTTGATAATGACATCTTCAAAACCGAAATCACGATAGACCTGAAACAGCAGTTGGTTGAAGGTGGCAACCTCACTCTGAATCTGCTTCTCACTGCAGAAGATGTGGGCATCATCCTGAACAAAGTTACGCACCCGCATCAAGCCATGCAAGGTCCCCGAGGGTTCATTGCGGTGACAAGAGCCAAACTCGGCCATGCGCAGCGGCAGATCGCGGTAACTTTTGATCCCGTGATTATAGATCTGGATATGGCAAGGGCAGTTCATCGGTTTAATCGCATAATCGCGATTTTCCGACTGGGTGGTAAACATCATGTCACCAAATTTATCCCAGTGGCCAGAGCGCTCCCATAGAGAGCGATCCACCACCTGCGGTGTCTTCACCTCTTGATAGCCGTTTTGGCGCAGCACCTGACGGATATACTGTTCAACCTGTTGATAGATGATCCAGCCGTTATCATGCCAGAAGATCATCCCCGGAGCCTCCTCCTGGGTATGAAAGAGATCCATCTGCCGCCCCAAACGGCGATGATCCCGCTTTTCCGCCTCCTGCAGGCGGTGGAGATAAGCCTTAAGCTCTTTTTTATTGGTCCATGCCGTCCCGTAGATCCGCTGGAGCATCGGGCGGTTGGAGTCACCACGCCAATAGGCCCCGGCAAGCTTCATCAATTTAAATGCAGCGAGCTTACCGGTAGAGGGGACATGGGGGCCGCGACAGAGATCGATAAAGTCACCCTGACGGTAGAAAGAGAGCTGCTGATCGGAGGGGATATCGGCAATAATCTCCTCTTTATAATGTTCGCCAAGGTTGTGGAAATAGGCAGCGGCCTCATCCCGCCCCATGAGTGAGCGCTCCAACGGCAGATCCTTCGCCGCCAACACCTGCATCCGCTGCTCAATCGCTATCATGTCATCCGGGGTGAAGCTCTCATCACGAGAAAAGTCGTAATAAAAACCGTCCTCTATCACCGGGCCGATGGTCACCAGCGTCTCGGGAAAAAGATCTTTCACCGCCTGCGCCATGAGGTGGGCAGTAGAGTGGCGGATCACCTCAAGTGCCGCGGGATCACGATCGGTGATCAGGCGAAGCTCTATGTCCCGGTCGATCACTGTTGAAAGGTCAACCAGCACGCCTGCAATCTCACCTGCGATAGTCGCTTTGGCAAGACCAGGACCAATATCGGCAGCGACCTCTTGGATCGTCAGCGGCTGCTCATAACTTCTCACCGAACCATCCGGCAGGGTAACTGATAACATCTCTTCTCTTTCAATCCAAACAGGTTAACAAAAAGCAGCAGCAGGATAGATAGCGACACAAAAGGTTCACTACGGCTATGAGCAGCGATTTCACAAACACAAAATGTTGTCCGAAGACAACAGCCGGAGGATAGTAGCATAAAAGAGGAGGTGGATGAACTACCATATACCCAAGAGAGTTAGAAACAGTGGATTGCTGGAAGTAGGGAAGAGTGACTATTCCAAGGCATGAAGCCGCATGAATAGTCATTCTATTCAAAGGGTTCATAACGCTCGAGCGTCGCGCTTATCGGCTTTCTGGAACCAGCGTTTCCAGGGTTCTTGGGGATAATTGCAAAGAGTTTTGTTGCTCTGTTCGCTCTGTGATTTGAACAAGGCTCTGATGAATCGACTCATCGATATAGGCGCTGTAGAACTCTGGCGTGGTGAGTCCGGTTTGTCTCTCTGCTACCTCTTTGCCTTGATTATCAAGATAGAGTAAGGTTGGTGAGACAAATACACCATAGTGCTGGGTGACGGCGTTAGCGGTGGTGAGGGAGCCGTCAAAATCTCTGATATCCTCAATCTCATCGGTAAGAAACTCTCTAATAATTACCCTCTCCCGATAACGACGGTTGATGAGAAGGGGAACCAGAAACTCATCTTTAACTCTCATACAGTAGGGGCACCCCCAAGATGAGAAGAGGAGAAGAATGGGGAGCTTTCGTTCTCTCGCTAATTCGCCTAGCTGCTGAAGATTGGTGGTAATCTCTACCTCAGGGCGATCAGCGGCGTTTAGAGGGTTCGAGAGTAGAACAAGGGCTGTGGTTAGGAGGAGTAGTCTGCTCAGTTTCATCACTTTCTCCACAGGATTAATTGCGGCTGTTGCCCAGTAGGATGAGGGTTCCACCAATGCCGAGAATCCAGCTTAGAAGGGGGGCTCCTGCGACAATGGGAAGTGCATAACCGTCCAGCCCTAGAAGCAGTGTTGCACTAATGATGAGAGCGCTGCCGGTTACTGCATTGACTGTGCGACGGTTGCCATTGCGAATCTCCTCTTTTAGCGGCTGCAGGCTCCGGGCTGAGAGCGAGAGTTCAAGATTGCCCGCTTCAGCCTTCTGTAAAATCTGATAGGTGAGTATCGGGAGGTGGGGAACTGCCTCACCCCAGCGAGGGATGCTCTTCTTGAGCCTCTGTTGAAATGCGGTAAAACCGATCTGTCGGTCCATCCACCTTTCGAGAAAGGGTTTGGCGGTCTGCCACAGGTCTAGGTCGGGGTTGAGTTGTCGACCTAAACCTTCGATGTTGAGTAGCGTTTTCTGGAGTAGAACCAGCTGTGGCTGAATCTCCATGTTAAAGCGGCGCGCTGTCTGAAAGAGGCGGAGGAGGAGTTGTCCAAATGAGATCTCATGTAGCGGCCTCTCAAATATCGGTTCACAAACGGTGCGAATAGCAGCTTCAAACTCATCTACCCGGGTATTTGCAGGAACCCACCCCGATTCGACATGAAGCTCGGCAACCCGGTAGTAGTCCCGGTTAAAAAATGCGAGAAAATTTTCAGCCAGGTAGCGTTGATCACTGGGATTGAGTGAACCGACGATACCAAAATCGATGGCGATATACTGTCCTTCAGTTGAGACAAAGATATTTCCAGGGTGCATATCGGCGTGAAAAAAGTTGTGATCAAAGACTTGGGTAAAAAAGATCTCTACCCCCTGCTCTGACAGCTTTTTGAGGTCAATGCCGTGCTGCTTCATCGCTTCGATATTGGTGCAGGAGAAACCGTGTACCCGCTCCATGACCATCACTTTTTTACGACAAAAAGGCCAGTACACTTCTGGGATATAGAGGAGATTGTTGTTTTCAAAGTTACGACGAATCAGGGTGGCAGATGCCGCTTCACGCATGAGGTCGAGTTCATCAAGAATGTTTTTCTCAAACTCTGCCACCACTTCGGTAGGGCGTAGTCTCTTCCCTTCGGACCAGTAGCGCTGTAGCTGCCGGGCGATGGTGTAAAGGAGAGAGATATCACGGCGAATGACCGGTTCGATCTGTGGTCGCAACACCTTGACGACCACCTCTCTCCCGTCATGAAGTGTTGCGAGGTGGACCTGAGCAACCGAAGCGGAAGCGAGAGGCTCAGGGTTAAAGTGAGAGAAGATCTCTTCAAGTGGTTGACGAAAAGAGCTTTCGATAATCTTCCGCGCCTGTACAGAGGAGAACGGGGGAACTTGATCCTGAAGCTTTGCCAGCTCTTCAGCAATATCGTCGGGGAGAAGGTCACGCCGGGTCGAGAGGATCTGGCCAAATTTTACAAAAATTGGCCCTAAATCCTCTAATGTACGGCGAATACGAACCCCTCTCCCTGTTTCACGATTGCGCAGAAGGCGCCATGGCATCAGCCAGCGGAGGAATGAGATGGGGCGAAAAGTGTGACTGGCGAGAATGATCTCGTCCAGCCCGTGTCGCATCAGAATCCAGTGGATGATGAAGAGGCGATAGCCTTGCGCCAGTTGTGACAAAGGTAGTTTCCCTCCGGGCGGGTGAAACTACTCTCCCACTCGGGGGGGTGGTGGCGGCATCGATCCAGGCCGTCCTTGATGTCTATTATTGCCCGGGTGGTTTTCCATTCTCTTTTTAAAGGCGTTACGCATCTGTTCTCGTCCCTGTTTTAACTCTTCTTTAGTGACACTGCCATCTTGATCGAGATCGGTACGCTTGAACTGTTCACGGATGCGTCCACTATGATATTCGACAAACTCCGTTTCGGTTACTTTTCCATCTTTGTTGAGATCGAGGGTGTTAAAAAAGTCGGGTCTCTGCGGAGGTGGTGACGGCGTTGTTGTGCCCTCCTCTGCTGAGAGAAGGCCAGTAAAGAGGCCAAGAGTGGCTGCGACAAGAAGGGGGTGATGCATGGCGGATCTCTCCATGGTTAGGGTACGGTTGCGGGGTGGGTAGATGTGGTTAATGCTCTTTTAGCTGCTCTGAAAGGCTCTTTTCGGCCTCACTATCTCTCTCTTGACGGCTCTGATGGATGACTACGGTACGGGCAAGGAGATCATGAAACGCCTGCTTCTTCGGATGCCAGATGATCCAGAGAAAGCCGAGGCCGAGTGGGATGGTGGAGAGGAGATAGCCAAAATATCTGACAATAGATTGAGCGGGGCGGAGGGGGGCACCGGTAGCGGCATCGACAATATGACAATCGAGGAGCATCTTGCCCGGGGTCGCCCCGTAGCGTAGCCAGAGAATGATGGTGATAATGGCGATGCTGAGTTGGAGCAGAAGATCGACCTCACCCTCCCCCCCTACAGCGGTGGAAGTGAGATAGGCGAAGACAATTATGAAGAGAGAGAGAAAGATTGTAATGAGGATGGTGTCAATAATGGTTGCAACCAATCTTCTACTGAATGTGGCATATACCAACTCTGGCATCAGTATTTAAATCCGCGGTGAAGGGCAACGATACCTCCCGTAAGATTAAAAAAGTCACAGCTTTCGAAACCGGCGTCAGCCATCATCCCTTTTAGGGTCTCTTGATCGGGGTGCATCCGAATCGATTCGGCGAGATATTGATAGCTTTCGCGATCGTTTGCCACAAGTGAACCGATGCGTGGCAAGACCTCAAACGAGTAGCGGTCATACACTTTTTTGAGCAGAGAGGATTGTGGTTGCGAAAACTCAAGAACCAGCGCTCTTCCCCCCGGTTTCAGAACCCGGAACATCGACTGTAGAGCCCGCTCTTTATGGGTAACATTACGCAGGCCAAAGGCGATGGTAATGCAGTCAAAAAAGTTATCGGGGAAAGGGAGGGATTCGGCATTGGCCTGAATATAACTGATATTGCCAACACAACCCCGATCAACTAACCGCTCTCGCCCAACACGAAGCATAGAGGCGTTGATATCGGCAAGAACCACCTCTCCCTCCGCACCCACCCGATCTGCAAACTTGGCACTAAGATCTCCGGTACCCCCTGCGATGTCGAGAATTCGTTGCCCCGGGCGCACTGCACATTTGCTAATGGTAAATCGTTTCCAGAGGCGGTGGATCCCGAATGACATCAGATCATTCATGAGATCATAGCGGCTGGCTACAGAGTCAAACACCTCGCCGACCAATCTCTCCTTCTGTTGCAGAGGGACATCTCTAAAGCCAAAGTGGGTCGACTCCTGTTTACTCATGGTTATTCACTACCGATAACTTTGCGTTGATGGCCGGCAGCAGCCAGACGGTCGAGGTACTGCTGCCAATAGCTGAGGTAGTTGCGGCTCAGGTCATAGAGTAGGTTCCAGTCATAGATACCGCTGTCGTGACCATCATCGTAGGTGAGCTTGATGGCATAGGTGCCCACCTGTTCAATCTTCTCAATATTGACATCTTCCTTGCCCAACTGCAGCTTCTCTTCGCCAGGACCGTGCCCACGAACTTCGGCAGAGGGGGAGTAGACCCTGAGATACTCACAGGGAAGTTTAAAACAGTTCTCCTCACCTTCGCCAAAGGCGAGTTCAAGCATGCGCTGCTGTTTGTGGAGGGTAATGGCGGTCGGTATATGTTGGCTCATAGTGGTCTCTTGGCGGGTAAATTAGCAGAGATTAGGACATTTGTCGCTAACCATTCAGACAGTAGTGAACTCTATCGGTCTGAAGCAGATGAGAGCAGAGGGGGAAGAAATCAACCTGACGCGGTTTAAGTTTCATTACAGGATATATTGACTCAGATCTTCGTCACTTGAGAGCTCATCTAACTCATGATTGACATAGTCGAGGTCGATACTCAGAGTCTCTCCCGGATGTTCGTCGGCATCGAAAGAGATCTTCTCCAGCAGCCGCTCGAGAACGGTGTGGAGGCGCCGGGCCCCGATATTTTCGGTGCGCTCATTGACCTCCCACGCGATCTCAGCCAGACGCGCGATGCCATCCTCGGTAAACTGAAGATCAACACCTTCCGTTTTGAGCAGTGCCTGATACTGTTCGGTGAGGGAGGCGTCCGTTTCGGTCAGGATACGGATAAATTCCGGAGTTCCCAGAGCATCCAGCTCAACCCGGATGGGCAGACGCCCCTGAAGCTCGGGGATGAGATCGGAGGGTTTAGAGAGGTGAAATGCGCCAGAGGCGATAAAGAGGATGTGGTCGGTCTTAATCATACCGTACTTAGTCGAGACAGTAGAGCCTTCGACCAGTGGCAGCAGATCGCGCTGCACCCCCTCCCGCGATACCTCGGGGCCTTTGACATCCGACCGACTGGTAATTTTATCCATCTCATCAAGAAAGACGATACCATTCTGTTCCACTGCCTCAAGGGCGCGGGTCTTCAGTTCATCCTCATTGATTAGTTTCGCCGCCTCTTCATCGGTTAGGGTCTTCAGGGCGCGACCGATGCGCATCTTCCGTTTTTTGGTCTTCTTGCCGCCCATGTTCTGAAATAGCCCCTGAAGCTGGCTGGTCATCTCCTCCATCCCCGGTGGGGCCATAATCTCAACCCCGATGGCTGCGGCACTGATTTCAATTTCAATCTCCTTGTCATCAAGATCCCCTTCACGCAGCTTTTTGCGGAAGCGCTGACGGGTTGGGTTCTCCTCTTGCGTTTTTTCAGCACTCTCACCGCGGGCGGGGGGGAGGAGAATATCAAGAATACGATCTTCAGCCGCTTCATAGGCGCGATGACGCAACCTTTTCATCTCGGTTTCGCGTAACATCTTGATAGAGATATCGATCAGATCGCGAATAATTGATTCGACATCCCGGCCGACATACCCCACCTCTGTAAATTTTGTCGCCTCAACCTTAATGAAAGGGGCGTTGGCCAGCCTCGCCAGTCGACGGGCGATTTCGGTCTTGCCGACACCCGTAGGGCCGATCATCAGAATGTTTTTGGGGGTGATTTCGTTGCGAAGCTCTTCATCTACCTGGCTGCGGCGCCAGCGGTTTCGCAGGGCGATGGCCACCGCCCGTTTGGCAGCATCCTGACCGATGATATGTTTATTCAGTTCAGTGACGATCTCTTTGGGGGTCATATGGGTAGTCATGATACTTGTTCTCGCTGCAGGGTCTCAATAGTGAGGTGGTGGTTGGTATAGATACAGATATCGGCGGCGATGGCAAGCCCCTTTTCGACAATGGTACGGGCATCAAACTCGGTATTGGCGTAGAGGGCGGTGGCAGCTGCCTGCGCAAACGGGCCGCCAGAGCCGATGGCCATTAAGTTGTTTTCCGGTTCAATGACATCACCGTTCCCGGTAATCATCAGCGTGGCGTCGACATCTGCGACCAGCAGTAACGCCTCGAGACGGCGAAGAATACGGTCGGTACGCCAATCTTTGGCCATCTCTACCGCAGAGCGAACCAGATTGCCGTGGTGTTTCTCCAGTTTCGCTTCAAACCGTTCAAAAAGGGTGAAGGCGTCGGCCGTGCCTCCGGCAAAACCGGCGATCACCTTGTCGTGGTAGAGACGGCGTACTTTGCGCGCATTTCCTTTCATAATGGTGTTGCCGAGTGAGACCTGACCGTCGCCGCCAATGACCACTTGATCATTGCGTCTGACCGTCAGGATAGTAGTACCGCGATATTGCTCCATTGACTCTTTAGCCTCCAACAATTGCCAGCAGGATACCGGCCGCAACGGCAGAGCCGATTACCCCTGCGACATTGGGTCCCATAGCGTGCATTAACAGAAAATTGTGATGGTCACTCTCGAGACCGACCTTGTTGACCACCCGCGCCGCCATCGGCACCGCAGAGACCCCCGCCGCCCCAATGAGGGGGTTGATCTTCCCCTTGCTCAGACGGTGCATCACCTTGCCCATGAGCAGACCGGCGGCGGTGCCCACAGCAAAGGCGGTCATGCCCAGTAGCAGTATACCGAGCGTTTCAAGGGTAAGAAACTTCTCAGCCTGAAGTTTTGAGCCGACCGCGAGACCGAGAAAGATGGTGACAATATTGATAATCTCGTTTTGCGCCGCCTTGGAAAGGCGATCTACGACGCCACTTTCACGGAGCAGATTGCCAAAGGTGAGCATACCAATTAAGGGGGCAGAGGTGGGAAGAAAAATGGTGCAGAGTAGCAGTACAGTAAGCGGAAAGATGATCTTTTCGAGGCGGCTGACATGACGAAGTTGCGACATCTTGACCTTTCGCTCAGCCTCGGTGGTGAGGAGGCGCATGATTGGGGGCTGAATGATCGGTACTAGTGCCATGTAGGAGTATGCAGCAACAGCGATAGCACCGAGAAGATCGGGTGCGAGTCTGGAGGCGAGAAAGATTGCGGTGGGACCATCAGCGCCACCAATAATGCCGATAGCTGCCGCGTCTGCAAGGGTGAACTCAAACCCGGGGATGAAGTTGAGCAGCAGCGCGCCAATTAGGGTGAAAAAGATACCAAATTGGGCAGCAGCACCGAGAATTAGGGTCATCGGCATGGCGATAAGCGCCCCAAAATCGGTTAACGCCCCCACCCCCATAAAGATGAGCAGGGGAAAGATACCGGTCTCTATCCCGATCTGATAGAGATAACCGAGCAGACCGTTGTCGTCGGCGATACCGGCGATGGGGATGTTGCTCAAAATGGCGCCAAAGCCGATGGGCAGCAGGAGCAGAGGCTCGAAGCGACGGGCGATCGCAAGGTAGAGCAGCAGCAGCCCGACCGCGATCATCAGCAGCTGCCCCCACTCAAAATTGGCAAGTCCGGTTGTGCTCCAGAGCTGGAGCAGCTTCTGGCTATCCATTGCCGGTATTGACGCTGGAAGTATGCATCAGACGAGGGTGATCAGGGTCTGGCCGATAATGACAGCATCTCCCTCGTTAATCTCGATGGTGGCGATATTGCCGCTGTGGGAGGCGCGAATTTCCGTCTCCATCTTCATCGCCTCCATGATGATCAGGACATCACCGCTATTGACATGTTTACCGGGGACCACCAGCACCTTAAAGATAGTTCCGGCCATGGGCGCAACCACGCTCTGTGAAGGAGAGGTCGCTTCAGCACTCTTCTCTGACGGAGGGGGCTCCGAAGTGACGCTATCGATAGTGCCACCGGGGGCGACCACCACCTCGTACTGTTTACCGTTGACTTGGATAGAGTAGCGTTCAGCGGGCGGTGGCGTGGTTGGGGTGACGATCTCGCTGCTCTTCTCCTTCTCGTTGGCCTCCAGCCATGGGGCAGGCTCAAAAGCGTCCGGGTTGTGACGATTTTGGAGAAATTTGAGACCCACCTGAGGAAAGAGGGCGTAGATAAGTAGATCTTCATCTGGCTCCTCCGCGAGTTCGAACCCCCCCTCTTTTGCCTGCTGCTCTAATTCAGTTCGTAGCTCCTGGAGCTCATCCTGAAGAAGATCTGCGGGGCGACAGGTGATCGCCTTCTCCCCCTTCAGGACCTGCTGCTGCAGTGGCTGATCCACAGCAGCCGGTGTTTCGCCGTAGTGTCCCTTAAGTAGTTCGCTGGTCTCTTTGGTGATGGTTGCATAGCGCTTGCCGCCAAGGATGTTGATCACCGCTTGAGTACCGACGATCTGCGAGGTGGGGGTGACCAGAGGGATATAGCCCAGCTCTCTCCGTACCCGCGGGATCTCTTCCAGCACCTCATCAAAACGGTGCAGCGCGTTCTGTTGCCGCAGCTGGTTTTCCATGTTGGTTAACATCCCGCCGGGGACCTGAGCAGTCAGGATGCGTGAATCGACACCGCGAAGAGAACCCTCGAACTTCCCGTATTTTTTGCGAACTTTACGAAAATAGGTGGCAATCTCTTCAAGTTTTTCCAGATCCAGGCCGGTGGCGCGAGGCTGCTCCTCAACAATAGAGACCAGAGATTCGGTGGCAGAGTGGCCATAGGTGTGGCTCATGGAGGAGATAGCACAATCGGCGATATCGAGTCCGGCCTCGACCGCCTTGGTTAGGGTGGTGGTGCTGAGGCCGGTGGTGGCGTGGGCGTGGAGGGCGATGGGGATAGAGGTCACCTCTTTGAGGCGAGAGACCAGCTCAAAAGCGACATACGGTTTGAGCAGACCCGCCATATCCTTAATGCAGAGGCTGTGGCAGCCCATCTCCTCCAGCGCTTTGCCGAGATCGACCCAGCGATCCATAGAGTGGACCGGACTGACGGTATAGGAGATGGCGCCCTGCGCGTGTTTCCCCACCTTCACTGTTGCGGCGATCGCGGTTTTCATATTACGGAGATCGTTCAGCGCATCAAAGATACGGAAGACATCCATCCCGTTCTCTGCCGCGCGCTCGATAAAGCGGTGGACGACATCATCGGCGTAGTGGCGGTAACCGAGGATATTCTGGGCGCGGAGCAGCATCTGGGTTTGGGTGTTGGGGAGCGCCTGCTTCAACAGGCGCAGTCTCTGCCACGGGTCTTCACCCAGGTAACGGATGCAGGCATCAAAAGTGGCCCCTCCCCACATCTCGATCGACCAGTAACCGATCTCATCCAGCTGCTGGGCGATGGGGAGCATATCGTCGATACGCATCCGGGTGGCAAGTAGCGACTGGTGGGCGTCACGCAGCGCCAGTTCAGTGATGGCCAGAGGTGGTTTCATCGGTTGTTAACGCCTTGTGGTGGGGTGGGGGTGATCACGGCGGTACTGGGCGACAGCAGCGGCCACAACCGCTGGAAGCAGGGGATCCTCTGTTTCGGCAGCAGTGGGTATCGGGGGCGAATCAAAGCGGTGAAGGAGGCGAGAGATTAGGGTGATGACCGCGATCAAGGTACCGAGAAAGAGAAAAACGGTACCCATTCCGAGGATCATCAGCTGAACCCCCTCCAGCAGCAGTTCGGTGACGGTCACTGTTTAGCCTACCCCTGCTTTACTAAAATCCACTGTTTCCAGCTCTCTTGAGTATATACCCAAGATACCTGAAAACGCTGGTTCCAG
>JADFYS010000029.1 GCA_015232955.1 Gammaproteobacteria bacterium | reverse complement strand
ACAAGAGTAGCGATGTGGTGGAGGCGCCGGTGGTCAAGCTGCTGCAGAGCATCTTTGAAGATGCGGTCCATGTCGGGGCCTCTGATATCCATATCGAACCAGATGAACATGTGCTCCGTATCCGTAACCGCATCGACGGTATGCTCCAGGAGCAGGTGATGAAAGAGAAGCGGATCGGCACTGCGCTGGTCTCCCGCCTCAAGCTGATGTCGGGGCTGAATATCTCGGAGAAGCGACTCCCCCAGGATGGTCGTTTTAATATCCGGATTAAAGAGAAGAGTATCGATGTCCGCGTATCGACCATGCCGCTACAGTATGGTGAGTCGGTGGTAATGCGTCTTCTCGACCAGAGCAGCGGTAATCTCAATCTCGAAAAGGTGGGGATGCCACCAAAACTGCTCGAACGGTTCCGCCACTACATCCATAAGCCGCACGGAATGGTACTGGTCACCGGGCCTACCGGTAGCGGCAAGACCACCACCCTCTATGGTGCGCTCAATGAACTCAACCTCCCCACCAAAAAGATCATTACCGTAGAGGATCCGGTGGAGTATCGCCTCTCACGCATCAATCAGGTGCAGGTCCACACCCAGATCGGCCTCACCTTTGCCAGCGTCCTCCGCACCGCCCTGCGCCAGGATCCCGATGTGGTCCTTATCGGCGAGATGCGTGATCAGGAGACGGCAGAGATCGGCCTTCGCGCCTCTATTACCGGTCACCTTGTCCTCTCCACCCTCCACACCAACGACTCCATTAGCACCGCTGTCCGCCTTATCGATATGGGGATCCCCGGTTTTATGGTCGCCACCTCTCTTGAGGCGATTATCGCCCAGCGACTGATTCGCCGGATCTGCAGCGACTGTATCGCCGATTACCAACCCTCGGTGCATGAACGGCTCTGGTTACGAGGAATGGTCGGCAAGGAGGGAGAGAGCCTCCATTTTAAACATGGGCAGGGGTGCCATAAGTGCAATAACACCGGTTATAAAGGGCGAATGGGGGTTTTCGAGCTGCTCGAGATCGATCTCGCCATGGGAGACGCCCTCCGTCTCGACGACACCAACGCCTTTGCCCGGGCGGCGCGCAATAACAAAAACTTTGTCTCACTCACCCGCAACGCCATCCACTACGCCAGTCTCGGTCAGACCACGATTGAGGAGGCGATTCGCGTCTCCGGTGAGGAGATAGATCCGTCACTTCTGGAAGATGACGGGCAGGAGGTGGTGGTGGAGGTGGAACCGGAAGAGCACCCAGCAGCGGTAGATGAGGTGTTGACCCTCGATCCCGGAGTCCTTACACCGTAATGGCTCACTTCTCGTTTCGTGCCCGCAACCGTGGTGGTGAAGCCTTCTCCGGAGAGATGGACGCCCCCAACATCGATGCGGTCGCCACCCAGCTGATTAGCGGCGGAAGCACCCCGATTGAGATTCAGGAGATCAAGGAGGAGAGTGGCTGGTTTGCCGATCTCCAGCGCCGCCTCACCGAGAAGAAGCCGACACTGGATGATCTCATTCTCCTCTGTCGTCAGATGTATACCCTCTCCAAGGCGGGGGTTCCGATGATTCGCGGCATCGTCGGCCTCACCGAAACCACCCAGAACGAGATGCTGGTCCGTATCCTCCGCCAACTGCGACGCGATCTTGAATCGGGACGCGATCTCTCCAGTGCCATGGCCCAGCACAAAAATGTCTTCACCAATCTGATGATCAGCATGGTGAATGTGGGGGAGAAGACCGGAAAACTCGACGAATCTTTTCTCCAGCTCGCCGAATATCTCGAGCTGGAGCGGGAGACCAAAGAGCAGATTCAGTCGGCGCTGCGCTACCCCACCTTTGTCATTATCGCCATCTCTGTCGCCATCGGTATCGTCAATGTCTTTGTCATCCCCGCCTTTGCCGGGGTCTTTGACACCATGAAGATGGATCTACCGTGGCAGACCAAGGCGCTCATCGCCTCCTCCGACTTTATGGTCGCCTACTGGAAATATATTCTGGTGCTAATTGTTGCTGCGGTATTTGCTGCCAGAACCTATATCGAAACCCCGGAAGGGCGCTACCGCTGGGATAAAAAGAAGCTCGAACTACCGCTGGTCGGCTCGATCCTCCACCGCGCCACCCTCTCCCGCTTCGCCCGCTCCTTCGCCATGGCGAGCCGCAGCGGTGTTCCCCTGATTCAGACCCTTGCGGTGGTCTCGCAAGCGGTGGATAACGCCTATGTCGGCGACAAGGTCAACGCGATGCGTAATGGCATCGAACGCGGTGATAGTGTCACCCGCACCGCTCAGGCGACGGAACTCTTCACCCCCCTTATCATTCAGATGCTTTCGGTGGGGGAGGAGACCGGAGCAGTGGATGATATGCTCGATGAGGTGGCAAGTTACTATGAACGAGAGGTGAGTTATGATGTTAAAAACCTCACTTCAGCCATTGAGCCGATCCTCATCGTTTCGGTAGGGGGGCTGGTGCTCATCCTCGCCCTCGGCATCTTCCTCCCGATGTGGGAGATGACCTCCATGGCTTCCCATTAGAGATTAGGCAGAGAGAGATGGAGAGAGGACAGTCAGAGCAGAGGGCGAGACGAAGACAGAGTCCCTTCCGCGACTTTTCGCTGCTGGCACTGCTGGTGGCGCTATTTATCTATATCGCCATTGATCGCCTCTGGGAGCTGAGGCTTGCGGCTGAGCGCAGCCATGTCACCTGGATGGTGGGCAGTATGCAGACGGCCCTCTCCACCACCGTCCTTGCCCGCATCGCCAGCGGCAGAATTCAGACCCTGTCACAACTGGGGTCGAGTAACCCGTTTCATCTGATGACCAACCTTCCCCCCACCTATCTCGGCGAGCTGGATTCGCCGCCGCTGGAGTCGATCCCCGGAAAGAGCTGGTATTTTGATCGTGACAGTGGCGAACTGCTCTATCGGATTCAGTTCGAGGACTCTTTTCCCGCCATCTTTACCGCAGAACCCCTGATCCACTTCTCTATCCAGTTTGAGTATCAGGATGTCGATGGCGACGGTCGCTATGATCCGCTCATCGATCTCTTTTCCAACATTGAGCTGGTGAGCAGCCATCGCTAATATTAAAGATACTTGGGTATATGACCGCCCCTTCGCTTCAAAATCTTCACCAGACGAACAAACCGAACCTTTCAGCCACAGAACGAGGAGATGACTATGGATATAACTGAACTACTCGCCTTTAGTGTTAAAGAGGGGTCGTCTGACCTCCACCTCTCTGCCGGGATGCCCCCCCTGATTCGGGTGGATGGCGATATCCGCAAGATCAATGTCCCCCCCCTCGAACACTCTGATGTCCACGGCCACCTCTACGACATTATGAATGACAAACAGCGTAAGGAGTTTGAAGAGACGCTGGAGGCAGACTTCTCTTTTGAGATTAAAGGGTTGGCTCGATTTCGTGTCAACGGTTTCAATCAGAACCGCGGTGCAGGCGCCGTTTTCCGGACCATCCCTTCTAAAATCCTCAGTCTCGAAGATCTCAAGTGTCCACCAATCTTTAAGACTCTCTCTGAAACGCCCCGTGGTCTCGTCCTTGTCACCGGCCCTACCGGTTCGGGTAAATCTACCACCCTCGCGGCGATGATTAACTATAAAAACGAGTCGGAATATAGCCACATCCTCACCATTGAAGATCCGATCGAATTTGTCCACGAGAGCAAAAAATGTCTTATCAACCAACGGGAAGTTCACCGCGACACCAAGAGCTTCAGTAATGCCCTTCGCGCTGCGCTGCGTGAAGATCCCGATGTCATTCTCGTCGGTGAGATGCGTGACCTTGAGACGATTAAGCTGGCGCTAGAGGCGGCAGAGACCGGCCACCTCGTCTTTGGTACCCTCCACACCAGCTCCGCAGCCAAGACGATCGACCGTATCGTCGATGTCTTCCCTGCGGCAGAAAAAGATATGGTGCGGTCAATGCTGTCTGAATCCCTGCGTGCGGTCATCTCCCAGACCCTGCTCAAAAGGGTGGGAGGGGGGCGAGTCGCTGCCCACGAGATTATGGTGGGGATCCCCGCCATCCGTAACCTCATCCGAGAAAACAAAGTGGCGCAGATGTACTCTGCGATCCAGACCGGATCCCAACACGGGATGCAGACCCTTGACCAGAACCTGAAGCAACTGGTACAGAGCGGGACCGTCACCGCCGATGCCGCCCGCACCAAGGCGGTCAGTAAAGACAACTTCTAGGAGAGAAGACGATGGATTTTGATTCCCTGCTCAAGATTATGGTGCAGAAGAACGGTTCGGATCTCTTTATCACCGCCGGTCTACCGCCAACGATGAAGATTAACGGCAAAATGACACCGGTGGCGAAGATGTCCCTCACCCCGGAGCAGTCGAAACAGATCTGCCTCAGCATTATGGATGACAAGCAGCGCAAGGAGTTTGAAGAGACCAAGGAGTGCAACTTCGCCATCTCTCGTGACGATATCGGCCGCTTCCGGGTCAACGCCTTTGTCCAACGCTACCACTCCGGAATGGTGCTACGAAAGATCGAGACCACCATGCCGTCGTTTGAGAAGCTCAATCTCCCCGATGTCCTGCGTGATCTCTCCCTCGAGAAACGGGGGATCATCCTCTTTGTCGGGGGTACCGGCTCGGGTAAATCGACCTCACTCGCGGCGATGATCGACTTCCGCAACACCAACACCAGTGGCCACATCATCACCATTGAGGATCCGATCGAGTATGTTCACGAACATAAAGGGTGCATCATCACCCAACGCGAGGTGGGAATCGACACCCGGACCTTTGATGACGCCCTGGTCAACACCCTACGACAGGCCCCTGATGTCATCCTCATTGGTGAGATTCGCCACCCCGAGACGATGGAGCACGCGGTCGCCTTTGCCGAGACCGGTCACCTTGCCCTCGCCACCCTCCACGCCAATAACGCCAACCAGGCGCTGGATCGCATTATCAACTTCTTCCCTGAAGAGCGCCGGGGTCAGTTGTTGATGGATCTCTCCCTCAACCTCAAGGCGGTCATCGCCCAGCGCCTTGTGCCGACGGTCGATGGCAAGGGGCGGCGAGCCGCGATTGAGGTTATGATCAACACCCCGATGATCTCCGATCTCATCCATAAGGGCGAAGTGGGGGCACTGAAAGAGCAGATGAAAAAGGGCAAATCCTACGGAATGCAGACCTTCGATATGGCCCTGTTTGACCTCTACAAAGAGGGGCTGATCTCGATGGAGGATGCCCTGAAGAACGCCGACTCCCCTAACGAGGTGCGGCTGATGGTCAAGCTCAACAAAGAGGGGGGTGCCAGTAACCTCGGCAGCTCACTCTCCGGACTGACGCTAGAAGATATGGCCGACGACTAAGCGCACGGTCACCGCCACTCTCGGGCAATGATGAATCTCCTCAGCCAAAGCCTGCAACAAGTCGAGAGCCGAATCCGTGAGGCGGAACGCCTGGCGCAGCGGGAGACGGGATCGGTCTCACTTCTTGCGGTGAGTAAACGCCAGCCAGATTCAGCGATACGAGAGATGGCGCAGCTGGGGGTGATCCGTTTTGGTGAGAGCTACCTGCAAGAGGCGCTACTCAAGCTAGAGGCGCTGCAGGATCTGCAGTTGGAGTGGCACTTTATCGGGCCGATTCAGGCCAATAAGTGTCGTGACATCGCCAGCCACTTCAGTTGGGTTCATAGTGTCGATCGGCGCAAGATTGGTGAACGACTCAACAACCTCCGTCCAGCGGAGCTACCACCGCTCAATATTCTGCTGCAGGTCAACATTAGCGCGGAGGCCAATAAAGCGGGCTGCCCGCCTGCAGAATTGGCACAGCTGGCAGCAGATCTCCGGGCGCTTCCCAGGCTTCGGTTGCGCGGGCTAATGGCCATCCCCCGCGCAACCCCCGATCCTGAAGCGCAGCGCAGCGCCTTCAGGCAGCTACGGCTGGCCCAAGAGCGGCTCCAGAGGGAGGGGCATCAACTCGATACCCTCTCGATGGGGATGTCCAACGATCTTGAAATGGCGGTGGCCGAAGGCTCCACCATCGTCCGAATCGGTACCGCCCTCTTCGGAGAGAGAGTGTGAGTGAGTGAGTGAGTGAGTTATATATTGACCGAACGACCGCCATCCACCGCCAGCACCTGCCCTGTGGTGTAGGTCGCGCGATTTAACAGAAACTCTACTGCTGCGGCAATCTCCTCGGCACTCCCCTGTCGCTTTAAAAAGTTACGCTCAAGGATCTCCTCTCTTGTCGCCGCGTCCAGCTCCCGCTCTGGCCAGAGAATCGCCCCCGGTGCAACCGCATTGACCCGTACCTCGGGTCCCAGCTCTCGCGCCAGAGAGCGGGTCAGCATCACCAGCCCCGCCTTCGCCACCGAATAGACGGTGTGCGCTTTCATCGGCCTGTCGCCATGAATATCGACAATATTGACGATCGCCCCCTGCCGTTGCTTCAACTCTGCGGCAAGCGCCTGGCTGAGAAAAAGGGGCGCCTTAAGATTGCTGCCGAGAAGATCCTCCCAGTCGTCCACACGAATTTCACCTACCGGTGTGGGGTAGAAGGATGAGGCGTTGTTGATCAGGGCGTCGAGCCTCCCCCAGTGGGCGGTAGAGGCTACGGCCAGAGCCTCTAACGCCTCGATCTGCAGGAGATCGGCGGCGATAGTAGTCACAGAACCGGAACGAATCTGGTTCAGCTCTTCCATTAGCGCCAGCGCCGGTTGCGCCGAGCTGCGATAGTGGATCACCAGACGCATCCCGGCAGCGTGAAGCTGACGGGCAATGGCAGCACCGATACGCCTTGCGCCACCGGTAATCAGGGCAACTGGGGCGTCGCTCACCTGCTGCGCTTCCGGGCCGGGAATCAAGGGATCATCTCCACCCATACACTATAACCAACGCAAAAGGGTGTTGCGAAAGCGCCCCGCTGTGAGGCGATCTTCATGGCTCCACGGCCGACTGTAGCCTCGGCGGATCTCAATCCACTTTTCAAAGGAGCGGCGGGGAGAGAGGGTGGTCGCAGAGGCGTCTTCGGCAAACGGCTTATTGGGGTTTCCTGCCCACGGCACCTCTTGAATCTCCTCTTGACGGAACCAGTAGATCCGTACCCACCCCGAGCGGGGAGAGCGGGCACGGATGGCGAGAAGGCCACTCGTGCGGGCGAGTAGGGTCTGCGAGAGTTCAAACTCTGAGGAGAGATTATCGATGGTGACAAGAGAGCTCTCCTGCCGATTCAAAAACCAGTCATCGATCTCACTCATCTCCTGCAGGTCAGGCGCCTCGCCCACAATCACCACATCGTCGTGATAGGCCATGGCGATACCATCGGCACCTAGGCTCTCCAGAAGAAGATTCGACTGCTGCTCCACCCCCTCAAGGGGGTTGCTATAGAGAGAGATCGCTTCAAGGACAGTATCAATCCGCCGCTCCAGCGAATCCATCTGCTTCACCCGGTAAGAGGTGTAATAGGTCGAGAGGGCAAGTGAGTAGGTTTTGATAAGGGAGGCACAAACAGCCCGCTGGTTTCGATTGAGGTAACGAGGTTGAAGATGGTGACAGGAGATCAATCCCCAGAGGCGTTGGTTGACAATTATCGGGACCGAAAATGATGCCCGCACCCCCATATTGTCGAGATAGGCGAGATGCATTTCCGAGACACTACGCAGATCGGAGTAGGTGAGGTCGGGGGGAGTACCATTCTCACCATGAATCGCAACCGCCTCTGCCCTGGTGTCAGCGATGAGACGGCAGCTATTAATCTGATAGAGATTTCGGGCGATCGCCGGGATATCGCTGGCGGGGAAGTGGAGACCGAGGTAACTCCCATGTTCGGGGTTACAGACTTCGGCAATCACCTCTCCCGACCAGTCACTATGGAATCGGTAGACCATTACCCGATCAAAACCGATGATACTCTGAATCGAGGAGAGGGTATCGTTGTGATAGTGCGGTAACTCCTCTGCCACGGTCGGCAACTGGTGGAGATCCCGCTCATACTCCCAGATCTGGATCATCTCCTGCTGCTGCGGCGTCGGTTCCAGCTCCAGTAGTAGTGCCGAACCGTTCTCTATCAGCACCGCATCATAGGCGGTGGTTTTGGTGGTCACCAGACGGTGGATCTGTCGAAAGGGACCCACCCTCCCCGGCAGCTGCGGCGGAATTTCACGCTCAAGCCAGGGGAGGCAGCTTAACGGCTGTCCGCACAACGCCTCTGGAGTGAGACCGTCGAGATCACGGATGTTGTCACTGACATGGGTTATCACCCCGCTCCCCATATCCACCTGAATCAAGATACCATACCCCTGTATCTTGCCCGAAAGATGGAGCCGTTCACTCTCACAGATCTCTGTTTTTAACGCGCTCTCCTGCTTCTCTGTAGCGTTCATTTCTTCTCCTTACGCACCAACAGTGATCCGAATGCTTGCGGAGACTGGGGACGATAGTAGTAGTAACCCTGAATCATGGTGATTCCGATCTCCTTCAGGATCTCCATCTGCTCTGCGGTTTCAACCCCTTCGGCCACCGTCTTTAAATCCAGCGCCTGCGCCATACTGACAATGGCACGGACAATAGCCTGATCCTCATGATCGTCTGCGATACCGTCGATAAAGCTCTTATCGACCTTCAGCTCATGGATATTGAGCTTCTTGAGATAGGAGAGCGAGGAGTAGCCGGTGCCAAAGTCATCGACACTGATCGAGACCCCCTCCTCGCACAGTTCGCTAAGAATAGTGCTGGTCAACCCGGGATCTTTCATCAACAGGCTCTCGGTCACCTCAATGCCGATGGCGGATGGAGGGAGATCGTTCTCTGCCACAACCTCTTGCAGGCGATGAGCGAAGCTGTGATCGCGAAACTGATGGGCAGAGACATTGATATAGATTCTGGGAACGGTAAAACCGGCCGCCTGCCAGCTGATAATCTGTGCCACCACCATCTGCAGCACCCGCTCCCCCACCGCACCGATTAGACCGCAGTTCTCCGCCACCGGAATAAACTGTAGCGGTGAGACCTTCCCCAGATTACGGTCTTCCCAGCGCAACAGCGCCTCGGCACTGGAGATGGTCCCATCCTCTGCAAGAATCTTCGGCTGATAGACCAGCGAAAGGGCGTTGTGATCCAACGCATAGCGGAGGCCACTCTCCAGCGTCATCCGCTGTAGCGCCACCACCTTCATCTCATCGGCAAAAAACTGGTACTGATTGCGCCCCCGCTCCTTGGCCCGATACATTGCGGTATCGGCATTTTTGAGGAGGGTGACACTCTCTTCACCATCATTCGGAAAGATGCTGACACCGATACTGACCGAGACAAAGAGTCTCTGTTCACGGATATTAAAAGAGGCGGAGAGCAGCTCGACAATACGGCTGGCGATGACATTAATCTCATCGAGATCAACATCCATCAGCAGCGCGACAAACTCATCCCCCCCCAGCCGCGCCACGGTATCGGAGTCGCGAACACAGCGAAGGAGGCGCTGACTGCTCTCCTTAAGGAGAATATCCCCGACATCGTGACCTAAAGAGTCATTAATTCGCTTAAAGTTATCGAGATCCATAAAGAGCACCGCCAGCTCTTTATGCTGCCGCTTCATCTGGGAGATACCGTGCTTAATACGGTCAATAAGCAGACCACGGTTGGGGAGACCGGTCAGTTCATCATGGGTTGCGAGAAACTCGATCTTGCGCTGAGAGCTCTTAATCGCCGAGATGTCACTAAAGATCGCGACATAGTTGACCACCGAGCCGTCCCCATCCTGCACCGAGTTAATGGTGAGCCATTCGTGATACTGTTTGCCATCCTTGCGCTGATTGATGATCTCACCCTGCCACCACCCCTGTTCACTCAGGCTGCGCCACATCTCATCGTAAAATGGCTTACCATGCACCCCCGACTTGAGCAGAGATGGGCTCTTGCCGATCACCTCCGCCACCTCATAACCGGTGATGCGGGTAAAGGAGCCATTGACGGTGATAATCAACCCTTCGGCATTGGTGATGAGGATCGCCTCTCCCGCACGATCAAACACCTTGGCCGCAAGACGAAGCTGCTCTTCGGCGTGCTGGCGGTGGGTGACATTGGTCGCCTGAGTACAGATAGAGCGGACAACACCACTCGCATCATAGATGGGGAAACGGGTCGTCTCGAGAAAGGTGGAGCTCTCATCAATCACAATCTCATCGGTCGTGTTGAGGAGATCAAGTTTACCCATTGTCTCAAGATCACGATCACGCAGCAGTTTGGCCACTGCCGTCGGAAAGATCTGGCGGTCACTCTTACCCAGAATATCCCCACTTTTGAGGTCAAACAGCTCCTCAAAGCGGAGATTGACAAACTCATAACAGCCGGAGGTGTCTTTAAGACTGATAATGGAGGTGGAGTGGTTCATAATCGCCAGCAGCTTCTCCTGACTCTCGCGGATCTGCGCCTGCGCCTTGAGGATCTGCGACTGATCCATCACCACCAGAACCAGACTCTGCGGTACACCGACATGAGAGATGGCGGGGGTGATCATCACCTGATAGGAGCGATCCTCTACGGTGGCGATGTAGTTGACCTTCTGGCTGCTCTGAAGGACCTGGTCGAGCCGCGAAGAGATATCCGCAAGGTGGGGGGGGAAGCTGATCCGCTGGATATGGATACGACGGTTGATCGTAGGCAGATCAAAAAGACGCGATGCCGCAGCATTGGCCCGTTTGAGGTGAAAGTCGACATCAAAGACCAGTACCGGGAAGTCGAGGGTATTGTAGAGGCTCTCAAAATCGCTGTTCATCGCCACCAGCTCTGATGACTTGGCGTGGCTCTCCTCATTAATACTGATCAGCTCTTCATTGGCCGCCTGCAGCTCTTCATTGGAGGCTTCCAACTCCTCATTGGTCGCCTGTAGCTCCTCATTGGAGGCCTGAACCTCCTCATTCAGGGCCTGCATCTCCTCGTTAGAGGCGGCCATCTCCTCAATCAGGGTCTGCAGGTGCTCACGGGTTGCCACCAGCTCATCTGCCATCCCCTCCTCCGACGACAGCTCCTCAACCACAGCATCACCCGCTGTCGCATCAACCTCAGGATTCGCCCCCTCAAAGGCGACCAGGTAGAGATCCTCTCCCGGTCGCCCCCCAACCGGATGGATCGCAAAGCGCCAGGTCTGGTGGTCGAGACTGGCGATACGGCGGTAACGGCTGTAGCTACTCACCTCCTTATTATGTGCGCGGTGAAAGACGGTAATCACCTCACTCTTAAACTCAGGGACAATCAGATCCCCAAGATTCATATCCCGCTGCTCTTTAGGGAAGTTGAGAAAGTGACTAACCGCCCCCTGACTGAAGTAGATTCGGAAATTTCCATCCACTAGCAGTGCTGCCGGAGCGTAGTGGGCGGTGATGGCATCGAGGAAGATGCGCTCATAACTCTTCTCCGGCTTCTCCCGCTCCCGTTTATTGAGGGTAAGCTGCCCCTTAAGCAGTTTCGCAATCGGTTGCTGCGATCGCTGCTGATTGGTGGAGCGGCGCCGAAAGAGACGGGTACGGCGATCGAGCGCACTAAAGAGATACTCCTGTTGACTCACATTCTCGGATCGCCCGAGAAAGAGGAGACCGTTATCGCGCAGGGCGTAGTGAAAGAGGGAGAGCACCTTCGCCTGAAGATCGGCATTAAAATAGATCAAAACATTACGGCAGGAGATGAGATCTACCCGTAGGAAAGGGGGATCCACCACCACATCCTGACGCGCAAAGACGACACTGTCACGCAGATCTTTGATCGGTTCAAAGCCTCCACTGCACTCATGAAAGTAACGCTGTAGATACGCTTTCGGCATCTCGGATACTGCAGAGTGGTTGTAGATCCCGCGCCGGGCGATGGCGAGGGCATCGTTATCGATGTCGGTGGCAAAGATCTGCAGCATCTGCTTGTCAAACCGCTCCCCCAGCTGTTCGGCGAAGAGAATGGCGATGGAGTAGGCCTCCTCTCCGGTGGCGCAGCCCATCACCCAGACCCGAATCTCCTCGCCATCCTCTTTCCCTTTCACCAGTTCGGAGATGCTCTTCTCCAGCTTGAGAAAGGCCTCTCTGTCGCGGAAAAATTCGGTGACCGAGATTAAGGTCTCTTTCGCCAGAGCATCCAGCTCCCCCGGATTCTCCTCTACATAGTCGACATACTCTTTCAGGTTCTCACAGTTGGTGGTCAAAATCCGCCGCTGCAGACGACGCATCACGGTGGAGAGCTTATAGCTGGAGAAGTCGATGCGGGTGTGATGGCGCACCTTGTTAAAGAGGTGGGTCAACTCACTCGGCTGACGCTGATCGATCTCTTCAGGATTGGGCAGGCCGTGAAGGCTGTTGAGCCGCTCCAGTTCGCGGCCAATCTGATCTGGGGCGAGGATCCGATCCACCACTCCGGCATCGATCGCCGAGCGGGGCATACCTTCATATTTGGCGCTCTCCGGGATCTGGGCGATGGTGATACCCCCTGCCGCTTTGATCGCGCGCAGGCCGCTGGTGCCGTCCGAACCGGTACCAGAGAGGATAATACCGATGGCGTGTTCGTCATACTCTTCGGCGATAGACTGAAACAGCATATTGATTGACGGCTTGGGCGAGATCTCTGGTGCGGTCGCAATTAGGTGGAACACCCCCGCCTGGAGTACCAGGTTGAAACCGGGTGGAATGACATAGACCACATCCTTCTGGGGAGACTCCCCTTCACGAATATCCTTCACCTCTAGCGCAGTCTCCCGCGCGAGGATCTCTGCCATCATGCTGCGGTGGGAGGGGGACATATGCTGGGCAATAACATAGATGCAGTCGAGACCGAGAGAGAGATTGGCGACAAACTGACTTAACGCCTCAAGCCCTCCTGCCGAAGCTCCGATGCCGATAAAGTGGGTCTGACGCCCGGGAGTGGTTATCTCTTCGCTCATCATCAATTCCAATT
>JADFYS010000299.1 GCA_015232955.1 Gammaproteobacteria bacterium | reverse complement strand
TGGGAGAGGGCCGGGGTGAGGGCTAAAACAGGCCAGGGGAGTGAATGGTTACGCTAATGTATTTCACGCTAACTTAAGAGCATTGGGGGTAGACCCCCGAACACTCCTGAATCAATAGACTGTATTGAATTCTTTAATAATATGAACCGTTTAATCAAAAAAAGAATCTGCGTTTCTGTTATTTATCCACAATCTATTAGCTTTTTATAATATTCAAATTCAGTAAAATTTGAATATTATCAGGTAGTTGCTCTGATGAAAAACCTTGACTTACCTCCCCTAAAGCTATAAAAAGTAGACATTGGCTACCGCTATTCGTCAGAGCCACTGCCGTTTCAGGCCAAAATAAATAAATAATCACATTCTGGAGGAATGACTGCATGATCAATACCCGTATCAATCTACTCACCCGAGCCGTCTCTATCGCCCTGCTCGCTCCTGCTGCCGCCTTTGCCACCAATGGCATGAATATGGCCGGCTATGGACCGATCTCTACCGCAATGGGGGGGACCTCCATGGCCTATGACCACGGTACCGCAGCGGTGATGACCAATCCGGCGACGCTGGGGCTGATGGATCGGGGACACCGTTTCGATGTCGGCCTCTCCAACCTCCGTCCTTCGGTGGAGACCAAAATGGCGGGTGCCGGCAGTTGGGATTCCGCTTCTGACTCTTTCTTTATGCCGGGGATTGGCTGGGTCAAACGGGATCGGGATCTCGCATACGGCTTTGGCATGATGGCGCAAGGGGGGATGGGGACCGAGTTCAGCAGCGCAACTGGCGCACCCGGCGGTGCGGGAAGTGCCGACTGGATCACCAATCAGAGTGGGAAGTACAGTCAGGCGATGTACCCTGGAGCCGTCTCCGGGATGCTGGGTGCTACCCCTCCTAATGGCTTTGGCATGACAGATATGACCGCAGATCCCGCTTCAGGGATGAACTCTGCAATGACTGCGGCCGTGGGCCTGACCGAACGCTCAGAGGTGAGTATGGGGCGGATCGTCTTTCCTATCGCCGCCTCAATCACCCGCGAACTGACGGTGGGCGCCTCACTCGATTTTGTCTGGGCAGGGATGGATCTGCAGATGGCGATGCCGGGGAATCAGATGGGCGCGATGATGGAAAGTGGTGCGATCACCGGGTCACTTGTTAATGGTATGAACGGGCTGATGTATTTCGATCCGGCTGACACTGATCCCACCAATGGCATGGATAAGAATCTTCAGAACCCCTTCTACGATATGGGGGGACAGGGCAGTACCATGAGTAGCGGTATTGTCGGCCTCAATTACGGCTATTTCGATTTTACTAACGATAGTGATTACACCGGTGAGGCGACCGCTACCGGTTTTGCCGGAAAGCTGGGGATGACCTATAAGGTATCGCCCAAGTTGACAGTCGGTGCAACCTATAACAGCAAGACCAGTATGGCCGATATGGAGGCGACAGGGGCGAAAGTGACCATGAATGTCCTCTGGGCCAGTGACTACGGTCTGGATACCGACAGAGATGGTAACCCCGATACCGCAGCGGCATTTACCAATATGGGGATGGAGTTGACCGGAACGATTAAGGTGATCGATTTTCAATGGCCTGACAGCTTCGGTATTGGTCTAAGCTATGAGGTCAGTGATCAGCTGATGATCGCCGCCGATGTAAAACAGATCGGATGGGCGAGTGTGATGAAGGACTTTAAGATGGAGTTCACCGCAAGCGACGCAGCTTCCAATAACTTCGGCACCAACATGGATATGCGTGGTGCAAGTATGACTGCAGTAATGGCCCAAAACTGGGATGATCAGACGGTAATCGCCTTGGGCGCGGCCTATAAGAGCAGTGATGAGCTGACCTTGCGTGGCGGGCTTAACTATGCGAAGACACCTACACAAGATGATACCCTCCATTACCTTTTTCCGGCGATTGTTGAGACCCATCTGACTGGAGGTGTCGGTTACCAAATAGATAAGCAGAGCAGTGTCGATTTCTCCTTGAGTTATGTACCAGAGGTAGAGCAGACTAACTCTCAATCTAACCTGACCTCTACCATGAGTCAGGCCAACTGGCAGGTGATGTATAGCCGCTACTACTAGGCGTTGCGTGGGACGGGGTGGTTTCAAACCGCCTCGTCTCCCCTTTCTCTTTAGGTTTTACATGGAATAGTGCATCAATGAAAAATAGTCTTAAATGGGTACAGCAGCTGGTTGCAGCGACACTGCTCTTCTCTCTGGGAACTGTAGCGAATGGCGAGGAGTACAAGCCCTTTGTCCTCGCCTATACCACTGATGGCGCGGTGCCGGAAGTCAGCTCGGAGGTGACAGCCAAGTTGCAGGCGGCAGGATTTGAACTGGTGGGCCACTACAATCTCAACCCAGAGACCACGATCTATGTCATCACCAGTGGTGCTCTCAAGAAGCACGCCGCAGCGTCGAAGTTTGGTGGCTATGGGGCGATCCAGCGTGTAGCGGTAACTCGGGTCGGGGAAGAGACACAGGTGACCTACACCAATCCCACCTACATGGCGCACGCCTATCAGATGGAGGGGGATCTTGCTGATGTCACTACTGCGCTCGAGAAGGCGCTGGGTCGGGATCGTGAATACGGGGTTGATAAGGCGTTAAGCGGAGACGACCTGCGCGGATACCACTATATGTTCGGCATGGAGTACTTTGACGACTACAGTGACCATCTCCTTGCGGAGCACCCCAGTCAGGAGGAGGCGCTGAAAGTGGTGGAGGCAAATCTTGCAGCGGCGCTCTCCGGCGTCACCAAGGTCTATCGGGTCGATATCCCGGGTAAGGAGGAGACGGTGATCGGGGTAGCCCTCAAAGGCGAGGGTGAGAAAGAGAAGGCGATGGATGACGGCTTTATTATGGGTGAGATCGATTTTAAATCGGTTCGCTCCAGCGCCCACCTTCCGGTCGAGATGCTGATCTCTGAAGGTAAAGTCTACGCCCTCTACTACCGTTTTCGGATTGCGGTGAACTTCCCTGAACTGTCGATGATGGGGAGTAACAGCTTTATGAATATCATGGATTCACCCGATGCCGCCAAGGCAGCGTTGAAAAAAGTGGCGACAGCTCAATAAGTTAGCATTAGAATAGATTCAGATCACCAAAGGGGGGAGGAAGAATAAAGAGAGATCTTCATGATCCTGTTTTATCAGAGAGCGCCTACCATATCACTGGTGGCACGATCTACTTACGACCCCGCTCTGCGGGGTTTTCTCTTTATACCTCAAGATACCTGGAAACAGTGGATTTCAGCGAGTCGCGCTTATCGGCTTTCTGAAACCAGCGTTTTCTGGTATCTTGGGTATATAGCCGCTGCTCGTCCCTTTTTCTGTCCCGGCCCAGATTTCA
>JADFYS010000298.1 GCA_015232955.1 Gammaproteobacteria bacterium | reverse complement strand
GAAGTCGTCCGCCAACAGTGGAACTTCAGCCCCGATGGCAGTCGGAGTGAGGAGGAGATCTATCATCTCGACTTCCCCGGATTGACCACGCTAGAGTTGGAGATTACCCCTGATATTGGTAGCGATCAAGGGATCGCCTCCATCGACTACCTTGCGTTGGGATGAGCTCAGGCTCCCCGCCAGATCATGACCGTAGAGGTTTTGGGGGGGTTGGCAGAAAGATAGTCTTCATTCTGCTCCCGATCCTGATCTTGATCTCGATAGAGGTCTACTACTCTTCGCAACGGGTGATTGACGAGCTGCAACACTCTGCCCTGCAGCACACCCGAAGGCATACAGAAGAGAATGCCAAGACAGTGATCCAGGCCTTGACTACAAGCCTTGTCCAGCGGGAGGAGATGCGGCTGCAACAGTTTTTGACTCAGGTTGCGATGGTGGCACGGCAGGGGGCGGCGTACTACAACCAGATTGTGCTGGGGGAACCGTTTCCCAATCGAGCGTCCGCAGAGTATGTGATCCCGTTTGCAAACGGGATCTACCGCGATCGCAGCAACCTTGCGGTGGAGACCATCTTCTGGGGGGGAGCGTTTTCGCCAGAGGTGACGACCGAACTCTCTTCACTGGACTATCTCGATCCCCTTCTGCTGGAGGCTGCAGCATCTCCTGCGGTCACCTCATCCTGGGTCATTACCCGTAGCGGTGTGGGAAAGTATACCCCCTATATCAATGTGGCCAAAATGATCCCCTCTTCTGCAGAGTGGGATCTGCGTAACGCCAAGGATGACCCCTCCTATTCAGTGGCAGCACCGCAGTTTAATCCAGAGCGCAAGGTGAAGTTCGGGCAACCCTATCTTGATGCCGTGGGTAATGGTCTAATCATCTCTGCCATTGCCCCGATTTATGATCAGGAGAATCAGTTTCGAGCCGCTACCGGTATCGATATCAAACTGAGTGCTCTGTTGTGGGAGATTACCCGATTTAAGGGGATTCAGATTGGGGGGGAATCTCACCATCCGATCGCCCTGATTACCGATACCGAGGGGAGTATCATCGCCCTTGATCGAGAGGATCTCCCCTTTTTCGGATTGGATCAAGATCTTCCCACCATTGTCCAGAAAATTGGGCAGAGTGGGTGGTTGGCGCAGATGTCGACTCCGTTTATCTCTGATGAATACGGGATTCGAACGGTGTTGCACCAAGATGGCGCCTACTGGATGAGTCAGGCTCCCATCACCTCCACCGGCTGGGTGCTGACGCTGTTGACCCCCCAGGAGATCTACCTTGATCCCATGTTTGATCTTGAAGAGGCAGTGATTGCTGCTGGGAGGGACTTCTTTAGATCTTATCTGCAAGAGGTGTTGCTTATTGCCGCCATCCTTTTCGCGCTATTATGGATCTTTATTCGCAGAACAGTTGTCCGCCCGCTGCAGCACATCTCTGCTGCAACCCATACTCTGGCTGGGGGAGATCTTCAAACCGAGATCTCTTCGCAACTAAAGGATGAGTTTTCTGATCTGGCGCTGGATCTGGATCAGATGCGGATTCGTCTTCTTCAGCGTGAGCAGCAGTACCAGGATCTCAACCAGCAGCTAGAGGCGAAGGTAGCCGCAGCGGTCACCGACTATCGGGTTGCGTGCAACCGGGCAGAGGAGGCCAATCAGGCCAAGAGTCGCTTTTTGGCAACGATGAGTCACGAGATTCGCACCCCACTCAATGCGATAACCGGCCTGACCAATCTCCTGCAGCGAGAGGCGGTGGGGACTGCGCGGCAGAACGGATTTATTCACGAAATTGGGAACGCCTCAAATCTATTAATGGGGCTGGTAAACGATATCCTCGATCTCTCAAAGATCGAGGCAGAGATGCTGGAGCTGGTGCCGGAGCCAATGCTCCTCTCCCATCTGCGACAGCAGGTGGAGATCCTGCTCCAATCGGCACAGCAGGGGGCGAGCGGTAGGCCGATTCGGATAGAGTGCTGTTGGGATGATCCCCAATTACCGCAGGCGATTGAGATCGATGAGCTGCGACTGTTGCAAGTGTTCAATAACCTTATCACCAACGCCTTTAAGTTTACGCAACAGGGGGTGATCACGGTAAGCGCAGCGGTTGGGAAGGAAGATAGCGCCACCCACAACGAGATGTGGCTCCACTTTGCAGTGGAGGATAGCGGGATCGGGATAGAACCGGAGCTCATCGCCAAACTGTTTCAACCCTTCACCCAGGCAGAGAACACCACCTCTCGCCGCTTTGGAGGGACCGGCCTCGGGTTGACCATCTGTCAGCGCCTGGTGACGATGATGGGGGGAGAGATTGGCGTGGAGTCGGTCGCAGGGAGTGGCAGCCGCTTTTACTTCACAATTCCGGTAAAAAGGGCCGACCATCAGCAGATCGCCAGCGGTGAGGTGTCGATTGTCCACCATCAGCACTATCGTGTCGTAGAAGAGATCACGGTACTCTTGGTAGAGGATAACCGCATCAATCAGGTGGTGGCGAGCGAGACCCTGCGTGAGATGGGCATTGAGGTGGTCATTGCCGGCAACGGGGAGATCGCACTCCAGACCCTTGCCACCACCAAGGTGGATGCGGTGCTGATGGATATTGAGATGCCGCTTATGGATGGGATTACTGCCACCCGCGCCATTCGTAATCAGAGTGACTACCGTAAACTGCCGGTGATCGCCCTCACTGCCCACGCCACCTCGGATGATCGAAAACGGGCGCTGAAAGCGGGAATGGATGATTATCTCTCGAAACCGCTTGAGCTGCCGCGACTGGTCCACACCCTGCAGCGGTGGTTCACCTTTTGTGAAGGAGAGCCGCAGCAAGCGCCTGCCCCGGTCACCGAGGGGGCGGAGGCGATCATCGTTCAGCTTGAGCGGGAGGGGATCGACAGTCGTGAGGTGTTAAGTCGTATCGGTGGAAACCTAAACCTCTATCTAGAGCTGCTTCAGGCCTATGGGGAGCGGTTCCAAGATCTGATCCCAGAGCTGACCGCACAGCAGGAGCAGCGTCAGTGGCAAGAGATGGTGCGCAAACTTCACGCCCTGCGTGGAACCTGTGCCAATCTCGGGTTGGTCAACATCGGACGACAGGCGATCACCCAACTCAATGGGGTGAGAGAGGCGCTAACGGCAGAGAGAGAGCCGACAGCAGCCGTGGATGCGAACTCGCCTTTAGGTAAGGAGCATCAACAGCTGTTAGCGCTGTTACAGAGGCTTCCGTTGGAGGTTGAATCTAAAACTGGCAGTTGATCCTAAAATCCGCAGTTGACCGCTGCACATATCTACCAACATAACTTGCATGAATGGTGCGGCGTCACCCTCGATTATGAAATGTATTTCACGCTAATGATCATGCCAGATACTTGCA
>JADFYS010000297.1 GCA_015232955.1 Gammaproteobacteria bacterium | reverse complement strand
ACTCCCTAAAATCCAGTGTTTCCAAGTATCTTGGGTATAAACGGTTACCATCTTCGTTATTCGCAAGGTCATGGAACTGGCGTTCCTGCGTTCATCATTGACATTCAAGACGAGCCTTCTGGGGCAGTTCTCCGTGCTGGTAGTCAGGGTAGTTTTCCAGTTCGATCTTACAGTTTGTGTCTATCTTATCAACGGACAGACTGCCGACAGATCGATGCAGTAATAACCCTGTTCCCGTTGGGTCTAGCCATGTGACTTCTAGCTGTCGGCCTGCTATCGAAACTGTCTTGGCCAGAGGTATCATGAAATTCAGTTGCAATCGATAGTCATCGGTTAATTCCAGTTTGTAATCCATTACGCGATTAAATGGTTGGTTCATGCCATCCACCTGCAATTTCGCATAGTAATTGTACTCGTGCAAATCGGCGATAATCCGATCTGCTATTAGCATCAACTTTTTCGAACGCCCGAATGGATTAGGTTCTTCGTTTTCGAACAGGATTAACGAAACATGTTTATCATATAACCAGGTCACTTGCAGGCTACCCAGTTGACCGCTCGCATCACCAACCAGCTGACTGGTTACATCGATCTCGTAGTGATATCCCCCTGCATTCAGGGGATTAGAGAGTGCTGCCCAGAGGGCGATCACCGTAACCCGAAAATGCCATAAACGCATGACAACTCCCATAGTGGTTATTGCATTACTTGATGAGGAGCAAACATCAGTACCAACACCATCAGAGCACTGGCTGTCACCCAGGAACCCAACACTCGCAGGATGATGCCATTCATGGGTAACCGTAGCAGCAAAGAAGGCAACGCAAGCAATAAAACCGTGAGGCTGGTACCCAATGCTGTACCCGCTAACGCAGCGTAAGTGAGCGTGGATTTCATCCCTGGAATCAGACTTGGCGCAGAGTCGATTCCTATCAGAATTCCTGCTACCGCAGCAATCAAAATAAGACTCCAAGAGGGTAGATTCAGCCGCAATGCCAGCAGAGCACCAATAATGAGTGCCAGAATCAGTAACACAATGTCATGCTTCCAGCCTATGATGACCATTTGCGTCATCATCAAGCCACCGATGACGGTCATAACAAATGATAATAGGCCAACACGCAGGCCATATCGGCCCTGCTGTCCAATAAGCACCCCCAACCCGAACAACACAACGATGTGGGCGGGCGCTTGCAGAAAATGCCAAAACCCCAGGAGAAAAAATTGAGCCATTTATCCGACTACAGGACCCCGACGAGATAACCTGTCCCTGCAAACGCGATTAAAGCGCCAGCCGCGCGCACAGTGATATCACCCCAGGGCCAGCGCTTCAGCTCACCAAAGGCAATACCGAACAGGTGCAACAGACCAGTAGCGGTCACAAAACCGACGCTGTAGGCTAACGGGCTGGTAGCATCCGGTAGTTCTGTACCGTGAGCGTGACCGTGAAAAATCGCGAAGAGGCCCACCAGAATAGCGGCTACCCACAGAGGCGCACGCACGGCCAATGCAACCATCAAGCCCAACACCAGCCCAGACAGGGCGATTCCAGCCTCCACCGCAGGCACCGGAATGCCAGCTACACCCAACGCACCGCCAAATGCCATAACCAACGGGAAGACGATGGGCAATAACCAAATCGCAGGTTTTCCCAAAAATACGCCCCATAAACCAACCGCGATCATTGCCACGACATGATCTGGACCGAGAAGGGGATGGGTGAAACCACTGGCGAAGCCGCCGCTCAGGCTCGCCGCATCAGTATGAGCCATTGCTGCAGACGAACCTACCAGGAGCAGTGTTGCGATAAACCAATTGAATCTAATAGTCATTTTTTAAATTTCCTTATTAATCCGCGGAAGGATAGGACTTCTAACCCACAAAATCAAGTTACAATCCCTCGGCAAATTTGGGGCTTTCATTTGTGAGCCGCTCAAAGCGGCTAAACGCGTGGAGGGCGCATTACCCGTTTGTCTCAAGCGATAAAAATTTATTTTTCCGATACTGATCGAAACTTGGTCGAAAGAACTATTGTACAGAACCACAACGCAAGCGGAGCATCCCATTTCCATTTTCTACCGTCCACCATGCACCGGAGCATTTCAGACGACTGTGGCCGATGAATTTGTTGGCAGACTCTATTCCACCGCTACCGATGAGAATTCCCTTGCTCTTACACTGGTCGTAATCAAGTCGACCTCTGTGGTTAGAGAGATATACCCAAGAACCCTGGAAACACTGAATTTCAGGGAGTCGGGAAGTGTGGCTATTCAAGGCATGAAGCCGTATGAATAGTAAGGGTTCATCACGCTTATCGGTTTTCTGGAACCAGCGTTTTCAGGGTTCTTGGGTATAGCGTAGGTCAAAAAAAAAGCCCGCCACCGAAAGGCGACGAGCTTTTTCTGTCTTGTCGGTAGCAGTGGAACTGCTGCCTAAAGGGTCTTACTGGGCAGGTGCAGGCTGAGCAGCGCTCATTGCTGTACGACGCTCTTCCATCGCCTTACGCTGAGCTTCCATCTGCTCCATCATCTTGGCGTGACGCGCTTCCATCGCTTTCTGCTGCGCTTCCATCTGTGCCTGCATCTTCTCAGGGGTCATCATCTGTTGTGGAGCAGGACCATAAGCGGGAGCACCATAACCGTAAGGTGCATAGCCGTTGTAACCGTTGTAAGCGTTATTACCATTCCAGCCGTTATAACCGTTGTAGCCGTTATAGCCATTACCACGAGCGTTACCACGGCCGTTACCACGACCACTTCCGCTCATACCGAAGTTGAATGAACCATCCATGTCACCGCTGCCGTCGCCGTAGCCATCTCCGTAGCCACTGCCATCACCATAGCCGTTGCCATAGCCATTTCCGTTGTTATTCCAGCCGTTATTATTATTTCCCCACCACGCTTGAGCGGTAGAGGCAACAGCAAAAAGGGCGGTAGCAGCAAGGATAGAACGAATTTTCATGTAATTTCTCCATTGGTTGAATAATTTTGTTTTAACTTCCATCAGGCTTAACACCGCGTTCAGGAAGCAGGGAAGAGTTCGGTGTGCACGCTTCCTCTCTCTTCTGTGCTCCAGTATATTAGAATATTTTAATATTGCAAATACTTTTTAAACTTTTTTTGGTGTAGGGCGGATTCGATTGTACCTGAATGGAGGGAGAGCCATTCGATCTTATTTGGAAACCGGGGAAAATTCTTAGGTATTTTGCGTATTTATATCCAAGAGCCCAGTAACCGCTGGTTTCAGAAAGCTCGGTAGCGCGTCTCTTCTCGGCTCTGGCTCCTGCTTCGCACTACCTCCTGCATCATTGCAGTCGTGCGTGAATAGAATGACTATTCACGCGATTTTATGCCTTGAAGTGATACGCTTCCCGACTCTTGT
>JADFYS010000296.1 GCA_015232955.1 Gammaproteobacteria bacterium | reverse complement strand
GTTTATATTAAATAATTAATAATTTCCGCAATTCCTTCTTGACACGCTATCGGCGCGCAACTAACCTACGCCACACACTATATGTTGTGTTCCACAAAAACAGCTTCCACTATAATAATTATCAGATCCAGACCAATGCCTTTATACCCTGCGTAGGGCGCAGGCTGCCCGGCATCAAACCGCCACCAGAACCAAACCATAAAAAGACAACCATCAGGAGTAACCGTGTGACCAGCCATGCCGCCGTCCACCTTAAGGCCGTCAATAGCAGTGAAAAAGAGATCCCGATGCAGGAGGCGTCGCTCGATATCTGGGATAAGAAGTACCGCCTGAAGACCAAAGGGGGGGAGATTATCGATAGCACCATCGATGCCACCTATCAGCGCATCGCCCGCGCCATCGCCGAGGTGGAGCTAAGTGATGAGAAGAGAGAGGAGTGGTACCCCAAGTTTCTCTGGGCCTTGCGCCACGGAGCGATTCCCGCTGGTCGTATCGTCTCCAACGCCGGTGCCACCGCCTTTAAACCCGCCACCTCCACCATCAACTGTACGGTCTCGGGAACCATTGCCGACTCCATGGATAACATCCTCGAGCGGGTCCATGAGGCGGGGTTGACCCTTAAGGCCGGTTGCGGCATCGGCTACGAGTTTTCAACCCTCCGCCCCAGAGGCGCCTTTGTCGCCGGTGCCGGCGCCTACACCTCTGGCCCCCTCTCCTTTATGGATATCTATGACAAGATGTGCTTCACCGTCTCCTCGGCCGGCGGCCGACGGGGGGCGCAGATGGCCACTTTCGATATCGGCCACCCCGATGTGATGGACTTTATCCGCGCCAAACGCGAGGACGGGCGCCTGCGTCAGTTCAACCTCTCCCTGCTCGTCACTCAGGAGTTTATGGAGCAGGTGAAAGCGGACGGTGAGTGGCGACTCGCCTTCCCCATCTCCGCCAAAGAGATGGAGCTGGACAGCATCGATCTTGCCGACGAGAGTCTCGTCCTCTGGCGAGAGTGGCCCTACAGCGGCGACTACATCATCAACGGCGAGGGGCTGGTCGCCTGCAAGATCTATAAAACAGTCCGGGCGAGACGGTTGTGGGACATGATTATGGCCTCTACCTACGACTATGCCGAACCGGGATTTATCTTAATCGACCAGTATAATGAGATGAATAACAACTGGTTTTGTGAAAATATCCGCGCAACCAACCCCTGTGGTGAACAGGGACTCCCCCCTTATGGGGCGTGTCTTCTCGGCTCAATCAACCTCACCCGCTTTGTGCGCCAACCGTTTACCGAACAGGCCCGCTTTGACTGGGAGAGTTACCGTCAGACCATCGCCATCTTCACCCGTATGCTCGACAATGTGGTGGAGATAAACGGTCTGCCGCTGGAGGGACAGCGCAACGAGATCCTCTCCAAACGGCGCCACGGGATGGGCTATCTTGGTCTCGGCTCTACCCTCACCATGCTCACCATGAAGTATGGCGATGAAGATTCAATCCGCTTTACCGAAGAGGTGACTCGTGAACTGGCGCTGGAGGGGTGGCGTACCGCCCTCTCTCTGGCACAGGAGAAGGGGGCAGCACCCATTATGGAGCAGGAGTTTACAGTGAGTGGTGAGATGCTCCGCAAAAGACCGGAGCTACAAGAGGATGGCTACCGGTTAGGCGACACCATCAAGGGACGGATCCTCCATAGCCGTTACAGCCGCTATATGCAGCGCATCGCCAGCGTTGAGCCGGAGCTGGTAGAGCAGCTCGCAACCCATGGTGCCCGCTTCACCCACCACAGCTCCATCGCCCCCACCGGCACCATCGCCCTCTCTCTGGCCAATAATGTCAGCAACGGCATCGAGCCGAGCTTTTCACACCACTACTCGCGCAATGTGATCCGCGAAGGGAAGAAGAGCAAAGAGAAGATTAATGTCTTCTCTCACGAACTCCTCGCCTACAGACACCTCGTCAACCGTCAGGCAGAACCCAATGCCAAGGAGCGTGGCAACCGCCTCCCCGACTACTTCATTAGTGCCGACGCCCTCAGCCCGACACAACATGTCGATATTCAGGCGGCGGCGCAGCGCTGGATCGACTCCTCCATCTCTAAAACCGCCAATATCCCCACCGACTATGACTACGAAAAGTTTAAGGATATCTACCTCTACGCCTACTCTAATGATCTCAAAGGGTGTACCACCTTCCGTTACAACCCCGAGGTCTTCTCCGGGGTGCTGGTGAACAACGAGGATCTGGAGAAGACCACCTACCGCTTCACTCTCGATGACGGTGAGATCGTTGAGGTAAAAGGGAGTGATGAGATAGAGTATGATGGCGAGACCCACTCCGCCGCCAACCTCTACGACGCCCTGAAAGAGGGCTATTACGGAAAACTATAGGAGGATCGAGACCATGTCCATCAAAATCAGACAGAAGATTGTCGGCTACGAAGTAGCAACAAAAGAGACTGTTGCAGAGGCAATAACGGCCAAAGAGGAGAAGCGCCCACAAAAGGAGGAGAGCAACATCATCCACCTCACCGAGGCGCTGAAACGGCCGGAGATGCTCCTCGGCTCCACCTACAAGGTGAAGACCCCGCTCTCGGAGCACGCCCTCTATGTCACCATTAACGACATCATCCTCAACCCCGGAACCGAACACGAGCTGCGCCGGCCGTTTGAGATCTTTATCAACTCCAAAAATATGGACCACTTTCAGTGGATCGTCGCCCTCACCCGCATCCTCTCCGCCGTCTTCCGCAAGGGGGGGGATATCACCTTCCTCGTCGAAGAGATGCGTTCGGTCTTCGATCCCCGTGGCGGTTATTTCAAGAAGGGGGGAAAGTATATGCCCTCACTCGTCGCTGAAATTGGTGACGCCATCGAATCCCACCTCAGGATGATCGGCCTGCTCAAGGACGATGGGCTCGATGAACATCAGAAGAGGCTAATTCAGGAGAAGCGGGCACAATATGAAGCGACGGTTAAGAGCGCGGAAGAGAGCGATCCGGACGATTTTCCCGATGGTGCCCAGCTCTGTGTCAAATGTAACAACAAAGCAGCGATCCTGATGGACGGCTGCCTCACCTGTCTTAGCTGTGGTCACTCTAAGTGTGGCTAAGAGGGTAACGCCTCCTCCTCCCGTTGACGACGGGAGGGGAAGACCCCCACCAGAAGTGCGGCGATAATCACCCCCTCAATCGGCTTGCGATAACGGCCCTCATTCACCCCCAGAAGCAGCACCCCCTGAATCACAAACCAACTGAGCAAGGTCATTAGCAGAATCAGGGGTCTCAGCTCTCTCCTCCGCCCCACCTTCCATAGCAACAGCAGCAGCGCAACCACAAATAGTGGACCCCATATCAGACGGCTCTCTGCTGCCAGTCTTTCTACCCAGCGATC
>JADFYS010000295.1 GCA_015232955.1 Gammaproteobacteria bacterium | reverse complement strand
GGCATGGACGCCATCGTCAAGCCCCCATGGATGGGTTTACGGCGTCCCGCCAAGCGGGTAGCGGAGATCCCCACCCTTAACTTAATGACATTGCATTCCGACCTCTTGGAGACCCGACACTGCCTCGATGATTCACGAGCTTTTTGAAAAACTCTCTACCACTGAGATCGACAACTATGTCGGGGAGCTGGAGCGGGCAGTCGAAAGCCACATCATCTGGCTCTCCCGTATTAACAGCACCCTTATCACCGGTGTCGGACTAGAGACCATCGATACCAGTGACGACGCCCATCTAAAGTGCCAATTCGGTCTCTGGCACCAGAAGTTTACCGATATTGAGAGCAGCACCAACCCCTTCTTCTACACCATCTTCGAGATTCACCGCGAGCTGCACCAGGAGGCGACCCACCTCCTCACCCGTCATGCCGCAGGTGAGGCGCTCACGCCAAAACAGTATCAGGCCCTAACTTCCCGTTCTGATCTGCTGCGGGGGGTCACCCGGCAGCTGGCGATCCTCTTTCGTGAAAATATGCGCATCGCCTCTTCCCTCATCAATCAGGTGTTTGAGCACACCCGGGAAGGGGTGGTGATCACCGATAAAAACTCGGTCATTCTCAGCGTCAACCACGCCTTCTGCACCATTACCGGCTATGACATTAGTGAGGTGCTCGGTAAAAGACCGAGTATCCTCGCATCGGGCAGGCACGACAAGGAGTTTTACCGCATGATGTGGCGGGAGCTGCTCCTCTCCGGCTCGTGGAAGGGTGAGATCTGGAACCGAAGAAAAAATGGAGAGATCTTTGCCGAACACCTCTCCATCTCGGCCGTTCGCGATCATAAGGGGGAGATCACCCACTTGGTGGGGATCACCACCGACATCACTGCCGAGAAGAGGTATAAGAGTGAACTCTACCAGCTGGCCCACTTTGACCAACTGACCCATCTCCATAACCGCGCCTCGCTCTATCAGCAGCTGGAGCAGGCGATTCTGATGGCGCGACGAAACGGCTACCAGATCGGGGTGATGTATATCGACCTTGACGGCTTTAAACAGGTCAATGACACCCTTGGCCACACCGCCGGGGACCAGCTCCTGGTCAATACCGCAGAGCGGTTGCGAGAGTGTCTGCGTGAATCGGATGTAGTGGGAAGGATGGGGGGAGATGAGTTTATGATTATCACCAACTCTGCCCATGATAGCCTCGATATTGCGACCATTGCGACCAAGATTCTGTCATCATTACGACGCCCCCACCGCATTGGCGGAGCGGAGTGTCAGGTGGCGGCGAGTATCGGCATCAGTATCTATCCGCAACACGGCGAGACCACCGAGGCGCTCATCCTCTGTGCCGATGATGCGATGTACTATGCCAAGAATCACGGCAAAGACTGTTTCAGCTTCTGTATCTCCCCTGCCTTATCCGCAAATAGCGAATAGTCCCTCCCTGCCGCCCCTTCTCTTGTTTACGCCACTTCCGGCCCCATTGATGGATCAGTGGCGGCAACGACCCCCTTGGGGGCGTCCGTTGTCGATTTTTTCATCCCCACCCTTAACTTTTTCTACTACTCTCGGAGCTTAGCGTTATGAGTGAACACCCATTTGCACCTTACATCAGGATTCTTGGTAAAGGCCAGAAAGGCTCTCGTGGCCTGAGTCATGATGAGGCCTACACCGCGATGAAGATGATCCTCGCAGAGGAGGTAGAGCCGCTGCAGCTGGGGGCGTTTCTGATGCTAATGCGGGTCAAGGAGGAGACTCCGGAGGAGGTGGCAGGTGCAGTAAAAGCGATTCGCGAGACCCTTAAGCTCCCCTCCCAGCGACCTGAAGTCGATCTCGACTGGTCCTCCTATGCCGGTAAGAAGCGGATTCTACCCTGGTTCCTCCTCTCCACCATTCTCCTTGCCGACCACGGCGTTCGCATCTTTATGCACGGCGCCAGTGGTCACACCGAAGGGCGACTCTACACCCGGGAGATCCTGCCGCAACTGGGGATTCCCCTCGCCACCACCCTGGGGCAGGCAGCGGAGCAGATTGAGCAGAGCAACTTCAGCTATCTCGATCTGGAGCAGCTCTCTCCCCGCCTTCATGAGATTATCGAGATGCGCCCCCTGCTCGGTCTCCGCTCTCCGGTACATACTATCGCCAGAATGCTCAACCCCTTCTCCGCCCCCTGTATGATGCAGGGGATCTTTCACCCCAGCTATCGCAACACCCATCAAGAGGCGGGGCAGCTGTTACAGCAGCCCCATATGGCGGTCATTAAGGGGGAAGGGGGCGAGATCGAACGCAACCCGGATCTCCCGGTGCTGGTACAGAGCCTCCACGAGGGGGTACTGGGGGAGGAGGAGTGGCCGGCGATGTTTGATAAACGCCACACCCGCAGTGACGCCCTTAAGGTTGAAGAGCTACAGCAGGTGTGGCAGGGGCGTCTCGAAGATAGCTACGCCACTGCAGCGATCATCGGCACCGCGGCCATCACCCTCTTTACCTTGGGTAAGGCTGCAAACCGGAGTGAAGCCGAGGAGATGGCCTCCACCCTGTGGCAAGAGCGTAACCGCGATAGACTCTAACCCGTAGTGGCCGGTCTCCTTTTTAGTGCCCCCCACAAGTCGGCGGGGAAGACCACGCTGGTTCAGGGGATCGCTGCCGCTCTGAAACAGAGAGGAGTCGCGGTACAGACTTTTAAGAAGGGACCCGATTATATCGATCCGATGTGGCTTGCCGCCGCCTCGGGTCGCCCCTGTTATAACCTCGACTTCAACACCATGGAGAGGGGGGAGATCGCTGACCGTTTCCACCACTACGCCACAAGCGCCGATATCGCCCTTATTGAGGGCAATATGGGGCTGTTTGACAGTATCGATGTTGAGGGTAAGGCGAGTAACGCTGAATTGGCAAAACAGCTCCAGCTACCGGTGGTTCTGATTGTCGATGTTCAGGGGGCGACACGGAGCATCGCGCCGCTAATTCAGGGGTTTCAGCAGTTTGACAGTGATCTCAATATCGCGGCGGTGATCCTCAACAACTGTGGTGGCAGCCGCCATGAACAGCGTCTGCGTCAGGTGATGAACCGCTACCTCTCCATCCCGGTGATCGGCGTCGTGCAGCGCAATCCCCTTCTCCATATTGAGGAGCGCCATCTCGGCCTCATCCCCAGTAACGAAGCGGTGGTGAGCGCCGAACGGGAGAGGGAGATCGCGGCAGTAATGGCGGATCAGATCGATCTCGACCAGCTACTAGAGCTTGGAGCCACAGCTCCGCCACCGGTAAATAGTGCCCTAACCCCGACGATACCCCGCCACCGCATCTCTCCGACGCTGCGCATCGCCATCGCCCGTGATGAGGCGTTCGGCTTCTATTACGCCGCAGATCTCGAACGGTTGGAGGCGATG
>JADFYS010000294.1 GCA_015232955.1 Gammaproteobacteria bacterium | reverse complement strand
TGCTGCCGGTTACTACAGCTATAAGTGGGCGGAACTCCTCTCCGCGGACGCCTTTTCCCGTTTTGAAGAGGAGGGGATCTTCAGTCAGCAGGCGGGAAGAGACTTTCTTGAGACTTTTCTGGAACAGGGGGGGAGCAGGGAGCCGATGGATCTCTTTCGGGCGTTTAGAGGGCGTGCCCCGACCATAGATGCCCTGCTGCGCCATAACGGGATTGTGGCGGAAAACTGAAGATAGCAGATGGGACTGTGGGTTGAAAATAACTTCCCCGCTGCGCATTCCGTTCGTTCGAACATGCTATTATCGCCCCAAATTTTACTGTTATCGTTCACTACTACGAGAGGTTAGAGATGAAAAAAGTTGAGGCGATTATCAAGCCGTTTAAACTGGATGATGTCAGGGAAGCGCTTTCAGAGCTTGGGATCACGGGAATGACCGCAACCGAGGTGAAGGGGTTTGGGCGGCAGAAGGGCCATACTGAACTCTATCGCGGGGCAGAGTATGTGGTCGATTTTCTGCCCAAGGTGAAGGTGGAGGTGGTCCTGGAGGCTGCGCGGGTAGAGGCGTGTATCGATGCTATCATCCGCGCCTCGCGCACCGGCAAGATCGGCGATGGCAAGATATTTGTTACAGCGGTGGAGCAGGTGATTCGGATTCGGACCGGGGAGACAGGCGCGGAGGCTGTATAGTCCCCTCGTCGTCGCGCTCCCCGGTTGAGAGAGGTAACTCTGGAAGGAGTGAAGAGAGGGCGCTCTCATTGACCATCGCTCCGGGGTGGTTTAACTCCAGGACGCGCAGAGTGTCATCGGCCAACCCCTTCATATCGAGTTGACGATAGCCACGGACCATAATCTTCAGGGCATCGGGGACCGAAGGGGTCTGGCGATAGTTTTCCACCACATACTTGGCGCGGTTAATGGCAGCGATATAGGCGCCACGACGAAGGTAGTAGTCGGCGACATGGATCTCATATCGGGCGAGGCTATTGCGTAGTTTTTTCATGCGCTCAATACTGTCCGGCTTATAGCGACTTTCGGGAAAGCGGGTCACCAGCTGCTTGAAATAGTTAAAACTCTCACGGGCGCGCTGCGGATCGCGCTCTGAGCGATCCTGCCCCCCCAACTTTTCAAAAAATCCCGGATCGAGATCATAGCTGGCGAGGCCGCGCAGATAGTAGGCGTAGTCGATGTCGTTATGGCGGGGATAGAGCTGGATAAAGCGTTCTGCCGAGGCGATGGCTGCATAGGGATCTTCCGCCTTATAGTGGGCGTAGGCGGTCTCCAGTTGCGCCTGCTGCGCATAGCGGCCATAGGGGTAGCGCGCCTCTAGCTTACTGTAGAGAAGGATGGCGCTGTGATAATCTTCCGCCACAAGCGCATCTTTGGCCTTGTCATAAAACTGCTGTGCCGTCCAGCCGGCAGTCTCATCCTCGGGGGTGGTGGCACAGGCGCCAATGAGCAGTGATAACAACAGCAGGAGAAGGGTATGGAGAGAGTGTGTGTGCATAACGACCAAGATGTAATGGTTAAAAGGGGAACGGGGCGAAGTATAGCGCATATCGCGGTTAGAGGCGTGGTCTCTGGTGGAAGCGCGTGGTGGCGCGTAGCGGCCGGAACCGGCACTACAGATACCGTCTGAGATGGAGAGTCTGCACCGGGCAGAGTGGCCTGTTGACGCTACGCCGCAGCGACTGGATCGCGTTCTCGCCACCCTCTTCGCCCAATACTCCCGTTCGCGTCTGCAGCAGTGGATCAAAAGCGGTGCGGTGAGCGTCGATGGTGAAACGGTTGTCAAACAGAGGGCGCAGATCGCTGCCGGTTCGGTGGTGATTCTCAGAGCTGAGGCGGAGGTGCAGGGAGAGTGGCTCGCCGAGGCGATTCCTCTTGGGATCATCTATGAAGATAGTGAGCTGCTGGTGGTGAATAAACCGGTGGGGCTGGTGGTCCATCCCGCTGCGGGTCATAGCCGGGGGACGCTGCTTAACGCCCTGTTGCACCACGCACCCCAGCTGCAGAACATCCCTCGGGCGGGGATCATTCACCGTCTTGATAAAGAGACCAGTGGTCTGCTGATGGTGGCAAAAACGGCAACAGCACATCACGCTCTGGTAGATCAGCTACAACAGCGAAGCGTCAGGCGGGAGTATCGGGCGATTGTCCACGGCGAAGTGACGGGGGGGGGAACCGTGAATGCTCCCATCGGCCGTCACCCTGTGGATCGCAAACGGATGGCGGTCACCCCATCGGGTAAAGAGGCGGTGACCCACTACCGGCTTCTCCACCGACTGCGGGGGTTCGCCCACCTCAGTGTCCACCTTGAGAGTGGTAGAACTCACCAGATTCGGGTCCATATGGCCTCGATTCACCACCCGCTGGTCGGCGATCCCCTTTACGGTGGTCGTCAACGCCTCCCTTGTGGAGCGAGTGACGCACTCCTTGACGGGCTGCGTGGATTTCGCCATCAGGCGCTTCATGCGACCCTGTTGGGGATTCTCCATCCCGTCACCGGAGCGGAGATGGTCTGGCAGGTGCCCCCCCCTCCCGATTTTGAACAGCTATTGCAGCTACTGCTCCGGGAGTGTGGCGATGGATGAGTTGATCTTGCCCGACTGGCCAGCCCCACCTGGGATAGGCGCCTGTATGTCCACCCGTTGCGGAGGGTGGAGTCAGGGGGCGTATCGATCGCTCAACCTCGGTGATCATGTGGGTGATCAGGATGAGTTAGTCACTAAAAACCGCGAGCGGTTACAGCAGATAGCCGGGATGCCGACTGCGCCAAGGTGGTTGTCTCAACTGCACGGCTCGGAGGTGGTGCGCCTTGACAATGCTCCTCCGGGTGGCAGGATTAGCGCCGATGGCGCGATCACCGCGACGGCTGGTCAGATCTGTGTGGTGATGACTGCGGACTGTCTCCCCCTGCTGCTGACTACCAGGGATGGGAGCGAAGTGGCGGCCGTACACGGCGGTTGGCGTAGTCTGCAGCAGGGGATTATCGCTGCTGCGCTACATCAGTTCTCGCAACCGTCGACCGAGGTGATGGCGTGGTTAGGGGTGGCGATCGGGCCGGAACAGTTTGAAGTCGGTGAGGAGGTGAGATCCCTCTTTATGGCGCAACACAGTGATAATAGCGGCGCCTTCCGTCCCGGCGAGCGGGCGGGTAAATGGTTCGCTGATATCTACGCCTTGGCTAGAGGAGAGCTTCTTCGTCTTGGCGTGACTGCGATCTACGGTGGCGGGGGGTGCACCTTCACCGATAGGGATCGTTTCTTCTCCTACCGTCGTCAAAACTGTACCGGGAGAATGGCCTCAGCAATCTGGATCGATCCAGAACGATCATCCTAAAATCGGCAGTTGGCAGCTATTCAGTCTGAATTAAGCTAGGGTCACTATAGTCGTCACCGTTGTAGC
>JADFYS010000293.1 GCA_015232955.1 Gammaproteobacteria bacterium | reverse complement strand
CTCCTGACGGAGAAGCGCAAACTGCTGCTGAATCTGGAGAAGGTGTTCGCTGGTGAGTGGCTGCCCGCTACGCATCAGTTTGCGAACCGTCTGCTCGATGACCACTACCGGATCCTCCACCGCTTTCAGGCCGAGGATTCGTGCAACCCCTTTGAGGCTATGGGCGTGCTGAAAGATGCTATTCAGGGCCTCTTGATCCTCCGGATTCTTCTCCAGCCAGTGGATTGATTTCTGAATCCCCCCAATATGGGTTTCACTTTCACCCTGAAAGAGCACAAACATCTCCTCCTCCATCTCCGATGATTCATCTTCGACCGAAGGGGGGCGTTTTGCCGGAAGTGGTGGTGGCTTAGGTGGTGAGGGGGGCTCCTGTTGAGAGGAGGATGGGGCATCTTCACTAATCGCAGGAGGGGGTAGCTTGACCGCTTCAGGTTGCGGCTCTGGTTGGGGTGAAGGGGACGGAGAGCGAGCCGAAGCTTCATGATCGTCATCAAGAGCAGCATCCACCAACACTTTGAGCGTGTCGAGGATGGAGTAGAGTTGATGCATCTCTGCCGCCTCCACCGTTCGCGGGGCGGCACGGAACGATTTGAGACTCTCCTCCATCTCATGCGCCTTCTGCTCGAGATCTCGAAGATCGAGAATGCGTGACGCCCCCTTCAGGCTGTGGGCGTCACGAAAGATCTGGTTCAGATTGGCTGTATCCAGCGGACTATTCTCGAGCTGAAGCAGTCCCAGCTCAAGGCTCTGCAGATACTCGCCGCTCTCCGCCCGGAAGAGCTGGTTTAGCTCTGGATCTTCAATCATTTATAATAATAAAACTAAAGCTCAATCTCTATCTGATGCGATAGCGCCACCAGCTGATCCACCCCCTCCCGCGTCTGCTTCAGACCGAGAGAGGCCTGCTGCGCGCCATCGTTCACATTGTTCATGGCGATAACCACCTGTGCGATGGCAGCGGTCTGCTGCTGGGAAGAGAGTGAGATCTGCTGGACATTATCAGAGAGACGATCCACCGACTGCACCAGCGCAGTAAACGCCTCACCGCTGCGGTTGACACGGGTTGCGGTCTGATCAAGGGTTGCATTCCCCTCATCCGCAGCCATTACCGTGGAGTTGGTCACATCCTGTACCTCATGGATCAGTTTACTGATACGGCTTGAGGATTTCTTGCTCTCATCGGCCAGTTTACGCACCTCTTGGGCAACTACGGCAAAACCTCTTCCCTGCTCACCCGCCCGTGCCGCCTCCACCGCTGCATTGAGGGCGAGGAGGTTGGTCTGGCTGGCGAGATCCGAGACCGAAGCGATAATCTCCTCAATCTCTGAAGTCTTGCTGCTAAGGTGAAGAATCTGATCCGCGATGGACTGAATTTTGGTGCGAAGCTGCTCCATGCTCGTCACCATCTCCTCCACCATCTTTGTACCCTCTCTCGCACTCTCGGCGGAGTTGCTGATCTGGTTAAAGGCGTTGGAGGCGTGCTCCTCGCTGGTTCGGGCCGATTTCTCAAGCTCATCCATGGTGGTTGTGGTCTCATTCACTGCGACTGTCTGCTGTGAGAGCACCATCTCATGCTCCTGCGAGGTCGCCTGGATCTGGTTGGAAGAGGAGGAGATATTGGCCACAGCCTCCCTCAGGATAGCGACAATATTACCGCTCAGGGAGATGGCGATCACCACCATCAACAGACTGAGTACAACCCCTCCGATCCCGAGCCAGTTTACAGTTGATTGCGACGCCTCTATTGACAGTAGCAGCCCTGCCCCCTTGGTATTATTGAGGATCTTCTCCCGCATCTGATCGAGAAGGGTGGCAATCTGATTGTACTTTTCACTGGTACTCTCCTCAAGAATACGGAGCGCATTAAGGTGATCATTCTGTTGGAGCATCGTCTCAATCCGCTGCGCATCGCTATGGAGGGAGAGATGAAGCGGTTCGAGGAGATCGAAATCCCGAATCAAAAAAGAGGCATATTTGGCGATGCGCTGACGCCCTTCACCATAGATCCACTTCCCGAGGAGACAGTTGTGACCATCCAGCTCTACGCTAAGCCCGTGTGACTCAGGGTCTTGGACCTGCTGAACCATCTCTGATCTCCAGAGCAGGTGGCCGGTTTTGGCGTGGCTGAGGTGATGATCAACCTCCAGCTGATTGATATGGAGCAGCGCATCATCATGCATCTGTGACGCCGCAAGGTAGGTGAAGAGGCTAAACAGAAGCAGTGAAACTACCCCTACGCCAAAGCCGAGACCTATCTTCGTTCTAATCCTCATCTGTTTATCTCCACTCTTCTCTTAAAAAATAGCTGACAACACCGGCTCCGGAGAGCCGGAAAGGGTAGGCTAAGGCTCATCATTGACCTCCAGCTCCGGTCGGGCAAGGATGGCGGCGAGATCAATCACCGTCACCATCTCGTTGCCAAAAGGGACCTCACCCAGAGTATACCCCCCTTCCTGATTGCGAACCGCAATGGGAACTGACAGAAAACGGTTGCGATCGACATAGAGCACCTCAAGTACATCCTGAACCGGGACTCCGATCAGAAGTTTATCCAATGCAGTAATCACCACCATCTGCAGCGGCTCCGGGGTAAACGGGAGCTGCAGCTCTGATCGGAGATCGACCAGGGTCACCACCTCTCCCCGCAGTACCATATTACCGAAGATATGGGGGGGGCAGCAGGGAATGGGAACCACCCGCTCAATATTGGCAAACTCCTGAAGTGCTGTTAGCTCAATGCCAAAATATTCACCGGAGAGCGAGATAACCGCGATCGCTACCCGCTGCTCTGACTCCTTACCATCGCGCAGGGCGAGCGCCTTTGCCCGCTCCCTAAGGAGCTGCCACTCCTCTGGCCGGAGATCCGAAGCAAAAGAGGGGGGGTGGGCGAACAGATGCGCTGCTCTCTCCTCCCCCTCCCCTTTTTCCTCCTCCTCCAGCGGGAGATGGAGTTCAGCCGCAGCCAGATAGTCGGGATCCAGCAGCATCACGATCTCGCCATCCACATCGAGTTCGTGAATCAGACCCGCCTCCTCTTTGCGGGTCGCCCGGCGATAGCTGAGGTGGAGCGCCTCCCCCTGCGCCACCTCCAGCACCTTGTCGGCAATCACCGCCACTCGACCATCCTCACTCTCCACCACCAGAAGGTGGTGGTGGGGGCGATAGGGTTGCGGTTCGTGACCAAATCGGAGGTTAAGGTCGATCACCGGAATCAACGCACCACCGAGATCATAGATCCCGGCAATATAGTCGATCACCCCCTCCACCGTCGTCAGTGCAGGGATGGTGTGGATACGAAAGACGCTGGTAATCTCGAAGGCAAAGATCCGGCTGTTGAGTGAGAAGAGGAGGACGGTGAGCGTCTGTGACTTACTCATAACCTATACCCAAGATACCTGAAAACGCTGGTT
>JADFYS010000292.1 GCA_015232955.1 Gammaproteobacteria bacterium | reverse complement strand
AGTGACTGCGAAGGGATGTCCGCTACCCGATTGACGGGTGTCGATGGCATGGACGCCATCGTCAAGCCCCCATGGATCGGTTTACGGCGTCCCGCCAATCGGGTAGCGGAGATCCCCACCCTTAACTTAATGACATTGGTATGGAAACCCATGCGCGAGCATGGGAACCAGAACCAGGGGTGGAGATCTAAATTTCAAATTTACCGCTGTTAATCTGTTGTGCCTCCATGATCTCCAGTTCACGCGAGCCGGAGACGACGACAGCGGGATCGGGGATAAAGTCGAGTTCGGGATCGAGCCGCTCATAGGGAACAGAGTTCAGAATCACCTTCATCGCATTGAGGCGGGCTTTATGTTTATCGTTGGAGCGGATGATCTTCCACGGTGCGTGGGTGGTGTGGGTAAGTTTCAGCATTTCGTATTTGACATGGGTAAAGTCGTCCCACCGCTCTTGTGCCTGGACATCGACCTCACTCAGTTTCCACTGTCTAAGCGTATCCAGTTTGCGCCGCTCAAAGCGTCTCTCCTGCTCCTCTTTGGTGACACTGAAGTAGAGCTTGATCAGAACGGTACCTTGGCGTACCAGATCTTTCTCAAAGCCACCGACACCGCGCATAAAATTGTTATATTCGGTATCACTACAGAAGCCGAACACCGGCTCGACCATCGCCCGGTTGTACCAGCTGCGGTCAAACAGCACCACTTCACCACCAGTGGGGAATTCGCGGATATATTTCTGGAAGAACCATTGGCTCTTCTCTTGATCCGTCGGTTTGCCCAGAGCTACCACCCGATAGTGTTTTTCGTTCATATAGCGGGTGACACGACGGATAGTCCCCCCCTTACCCGCAGCGTCACGCCCCTCAAACAGAATGATCATCCGGGTGTTGGTCTCTTCAAGATGCTGCTGCATCTTGATCAACTCTGCCTGATAAGGCTTCAGCTCCTCCTCTTGGCGATAGCGACGCAACGCCTTTTTGCGCTCTTTTTTCGTTGCTTTTTGATCCTCTTCACTGCTAACGCCCAGTGTTTCTAGCTCAACGGGGGCGTTGTCAGCTAATGACTCACTCTTGGCGGGGTTCTCTTCTTCTGTACTCATGATACGCATCCTTATCTGTCGATGGGTGCCGTCAGTAGACGGCAGTGAGTCAATTCTTCCACAAAGTGGTGGCAGTTGCGAGCGTCGGAGGATCTTTTTTTAATATTTTTGTAGCAATTACCCGTTGTGGTTTGATAGCAGGAGATTGCCCAAGTGATCAACATGGCAGTGCCAATTGGGCTCGAGGTAAGTGGTGGCAACCTGTTCACAGACCAGCGCCGGGCCAGAGATGGTTGTTCCGGGGGGTAGATCCGTTCGTTGATAACAAGAGAGCGCGTGTTTTTCTCCACGGTGATTGTGGTGAGTCGTGGTGCGAAAGGGACGAACAGCGCGTTGTTTCCGCTGCAGTGGGGGGAGCTCTAGCGGTGGAGTGACTGCGGTCAGGCGAAGACGGAGGGTGGCGATCTCCAGAGGGCGATCGAGAGCGTGACCGTAGCGCAGACGGTGGAGCTGGTGAAAGTCGGCTTCAAGTTGAGAGAGTCCCCCCTCCCCTCCCCCATCGAGCCACGGTAGTGATAGAGAGTGAGATTGACCCTGGTAGCGAAGATCGAGGCGGCACTGCGCCTCGCACGCCTCGCCGGAGATCCCTTCACGCTTCAAAGCGGTAACCCCTTGACGAATGAGCTGACGGAACCGCTGCTGTAGTGTATCGAAGTTGAAGTGGTGGAGTGGTTGCTGGATGGTTTGTGCCAGCTCTCTTCCGCGGGGGGCGAGAAGCATTCCCAGCGCCGAGAGGACACCGCCATGGATCGGAACCATCGCCTGCCGACACCCCAGTGATTGCGCCAAAGCAGTGACATGAAGTCCACCAGCACCGCCAAAAGATACCAGCGTCGTATCGCGGGGGTCGATGCCGCGTTCGACCGAGATGACCCGAAGTGCCCGCCCCATCTGTTCATTGGCGATAGCGATCACCCCTTCGGCCGTAGCCTCGATAGAGGATGAGATCGCGGCGGCGATGGGCTGCATGGCGGCAGTGGCGGCAGCGGTGTCGAGTCTGAACTGGCCACCGAGAAAGGCGTCGGGGAGGAGTCGTCCCAAGATAAGGTTGGCATCGGTTACCGTCGGTAACCGACCACCACGACCATAACAGGCGGGGCCGGGATCGGCGCCAGCAGACTCCGGCCCCACCAGCAGCATCCCCCCACTATCGACCCTGACAATAGAGCCGCCACCAGAGCCGATGGTGTGCATATTGACCATTGGTACCGCCACCGGATAGGGGCCGATCCGCCCTTCAGTCGTCAGCTCTATCTCACCGGCAATAGAGGCGACATCGGTAGAGGTCCCCCCCATGTCAAAGGTGAGAATATCGCCCCGTCCCGCTTGTGCCGCCACCGCCTTGGCGCCTGCCAACCCCCCCGCAGGACCGGAGAGGAGCATATGAACCGCCCGCTCTCCCGCCTCAGAAGCAGAGACAGTCATGCCCGAACTCTCCATTACCGATAGCTTCGCTTCGGGAAGAGCCTGCTGTAGTCGCTGCAGATAGCCCTGGACCCGAGGTCCAATCCAGCCATTAATCCAGGTGGTAATCCCCCGCTCATATTCGCGAATCTCCGGGAGGACGGCAGAAGAGCGGCTGACAAAAATAGCAGGGGGGATCTCCTGCGCAATCGCCCGTTCATAACGGTCATCGAGAAAAGAGAAGAGGAGGTTAATCACCACCGCCTCTGGTTGTAGTCGTGCTGTTTCGCGGCGGATAGTGGCGAGATCCTCCATAGTCAGAGGTTCGAGTAGAGTGCCGTCAGCACCAATTCTGCCGCCGGTTTCGAGAATCAGATCCTTCGGTACCGGCGGAAGAGGCTTCTGTGGCTGTAGCTGGTAGAGCTCGCGTCGGGTCTGACGGCCGATGGTCAGCAGGTCGCCCATACCGTGGTTGGTAATATAGAGTGTCCTGACCCCCTTCCCCTCCAGAGCAGCGTTGGTGGCGACAGTAGAGCCGTGGACGATTTTCACCTTCTCATCTTGTAGACCCAACGCCTTCAGTCCCTGAAGGATTGCCAGTTCTGGTGCCTCTGGGGTTGAGAGCACCTTATGCACCGTGAGCTGCCCCTCCTTCAGGAGTATAAAGTCGGTAAAGGTACCACCGGTATCAATCCCAAGGAGGGGACGCGCGGCTGGAGCGGAGTCACTGGAGGGGGGCATAATGGAATGAAAATGGGGATAAAGGTAGTTGCTAAAGGGTGGTTATCATCATAGATATGACGCAGAATAGAGAGAACTGGAGCCACTGTAAACCTCTACTGTACATGAATCGCTCAAAACTTTTCCGTCCGCTGCGCCCGTTTTTTATCGCTGTTGCAGCACTCTCCGCC
>JADFYS010000291.1 GCA_015232955.1 Gammaproteobacteria bacterium | reverse complement strand
TCCATTCAGAATCGATGGTTCTCCAGAGAATCGCTGTCGGAAGAGTGGCATAGAGAAGGGCGAAAAGGGCATCACTCATGGGTGGATATTGATCTCGGGGCGGTAGATGATTGGGGTGAACTCTCTTTGGGGAAAACAGATGGGTGTTAGGTACCCGATCTAACTTTTACTCTTCTCCAACAGCGCCCGCATCGCTTCAGCTGCAGGTGATGGGGTGAAGGCGTTGTGCCAGATGGTGCCGAGGGGGCGGTGAAGTTCAAGTTGTGGCACCGGGTGCTCGCAGAGCGTGGCGTCGATCATGGTTCTGGGGAGGAGGCTCCACCCCATCCCTACAGATACCAGCATCTTAATGGTCTCAAGATAGTTGACGCTAATCACCTTCACCGGCTCGATACCCATCTGCTCAAGGGTGCGATGGATCAGTTTGTAGGTGTAGGTCCCCCGTGCGGGGAGGATTGCGGGAAGATTTTGTAGTTGTTGGAGATTATCCGTTAATTGCTGATAGCGTGAATGGTTGTTGGCGGTTACCAGCTGTAGTGAGTCATACCAGAGAGGGACTGCGGTGAGATTGGTGGGGATCTCTTGGGGGAGGGTGATCACCCCTAGCTCAATCTTTCCCCGTACCACTTTTTGACACACCTCTTCTGAGTCGAGAAACTCCAGCTTGAGATTGACCTCGGGGTAGCGGCTGATGAAATGTTTGAGTATGGGCGGGAGGCGGTGAAGGCCGATATGGTGGCTGGTGCCGAGGGTGAGTTCCCCTTCAACGCGAGAGCTGTGGAAGGTGACGCTGCGGATTGCATCCTCCATCTCGTGCAGGATCTTCTCGGCGCGAGGGAGGAGTGTTTTGCCCTCTGTTGTGAGATGGATCTGACGCCCGATACGGTCGAAGAGTCGTACCCCCAGCTGTGCTTCAAGGTTGGCAATTCTCTTGCTGACCGCAGGTTGTGTCAGATAGAGCTTCTCGGCGGCGGTGGAGAAGGAGTTCTCTTCGACAACGGTGATAAAGGCGCGGAGTGAGGCGATTTCCATAGCGCTAACATATCATAAAATAGAATGCTCTCTATAAAAAATATGAATTTGTTTTATGTGAGAACGATCCTTACACTTCTGCCTATCGCTAATTACCATAAGCAAGGAGCAGAAAATGCGTGCACAAACGCTCTACGATAAGTTGTGGCAATCTCATCTGGTACGGACAGAAGAGGACGGAACTGCCCTAATTTATATTGATCGTCATCTGGTTCATGAGGTGACCTCCCCCCAGGCTTTTGAGGGGTTGCGTCTTGCACAGCGAACACCGTGGCGGGTTGACTCTATTCTCGCAACGCCGGATCACAATATTCCGACTGCAAACCGGGCAGCGGGTATCACCGATCCCATCGCCAAACTGCAGGTAGAGACGCTGGATGAGAACTGCCGTCAATACGGGATCACCGAATTCACGATGGAGGATGCGCGACAGGGGATAGTTCATGTCATCGGCCCGGAACAGGGGGCGATCCTCCCGGGGATGACGGTGGTCTGCGGTGACTCCCACACCTCGACCCACGGAGCTGTCGGGGCGTTGGCGCACGGAATCGGCACCTCTGAAGTTGAGCATGTTCTGGCAACCCAGTGTCTGGTGCAGAAAAAGATGAAGAGCATGCTGATCGCGGTCGATGGTGAGGTGACCGTGGGGGTGAGCGCCAAGGATATCGCCCTTGCCATTATCGGCAAGATCGGTACCGCTGGTGGCACCGGCTATGCGATTGAGTTTGGTGGCGAGGCGATCATGAATCTCTCTGTTGAAGGGAGAATGACCCTCTGCAATATGGCGATTGAGGGGGGAGCACGCGCCGGCATTATCGCGGTTGATGAGAAGACCATCGACTATTTTCGTGGCCGCCCCTACGCCCCTGCTGGGGCGCTGTGGCAGGAGGCGGAGCGTTATTGGAGAACACTCCATAGTGATGATGGTGCCGAGTTTGATGCCGTCATCCATATCGATGCCGCCACCATCCGCCCGCAGGTCACTTGGGGAACTTCGCCCGAGATGGTGGTAGGGGTAGACGGGGTTGTGCCCGATCCGGCAGCGGAGAGCGATACCACCCGGGCCGAGGGGATTCGCCTGGCCCTGAAATATATGGGGCTGGAGGCGGGTACCCGAATCACCGATATCACTTTGGACAAGATCTTTATCGGCTCTTGCACCAACTCCCGGATCGAGGATCTTCGCGCTGCGGCCAATCTGGTGGCGGGGCGAAAGGTCGCTTCGACCATCAAGCTGGCACTTGTGGTTCCCGGTTCCGGGCTGGTGAAGCGTCAGGCGGAGGAGGAGGGGCTGGATCGAATCTTCACCGCTGCCGGTTTTGAGTGGCGCGATCCCGGCTGTTCGATGTGTTTGGCGATGAATGCCGACCGTCTCTCTCCGGGGGAGCGTTGTGCTTCGACCTCGAATCGTAACTTTGAGGGGAGACAGGGGCCGGGAGGGAGGACCCATCTTGTGAGCCCGGCGATGGCAGCGATGGCGGCGATTAATGGCCGCTTTACCGATATTACGGTCGAGAGCTAAAGGAGAGCGAGATGGAACAATTTAAACAGGTAGACGGGATTGTGGTACCTCTGGATCGGGCGAATGTAGATACCGATGCCATTATTCCCAAACAGTTTCTAAAGTCGATTCAAAGAAGTGGTTTTGGTCCTAACGCCTTTGATGAGTGGCGTTATCTGGATCAAGGGGAGCCGGGGATGGCGTGTAGCGATCGCCCCCTCAATCGTGACTTTGTCCTCAATCAACCTCGCTACCAAGGGGGGGAAATCCTGCTGGCACGAGAGAATTTCGGTTGTGGTTCGTCGCGGGAACATGCACCCTGGGCACTCAAGGATTACGGTTTTCGGGTGATCATTGCCCCCAGCTTTGCAGATATCTTCTTCAATAACTGCTTTAAGAATGGCATTCTCCCCATCGTTCTTGAAGATAAGATGGTTGACCGTCTCTTTTCAGAGGTGGTGGCGAAAGAGGGGTATCGTCTGCAGATAGATCTGGAGCAGCAGCAGATCGCGGGGAGTGATGGCGGGACACTCCCCTTTAGCGTCGATCCCTTTCGCAAACAGTGTCTGCTCGAGGGGCTGGATGATATAGGACTGACCCTTCGTCATCTTGATGAGATTCGTGGTTTTGAACAGCAACACAGAAAGAACTGCCCCTGGCTCTTTGCTGAAGTGACGGTCTAAATTTTATAGAAATAGTGAGAGTGGTCGAGTGATGACAAAAAAGATAGCGATACTTCCCGGAGACGGGATTGGAAAAGAGATTGTGGCCGAGGCGGTGAAGCTGCTGGAGCTGCTGCGCCGGGAGCACAGCCTCAATATCGAGATGGAAGAGGGGCTGGTGGGGGGAAGCGGTTATGACGCTGTCGGCTCGCCCCTGCCGGAGGA